>DBFXIC010000020.1:0-7787 GCA_048455095.1 Anaeromassilibacillus sp. | reverse complement strand
ATATTTAGGAATAATTGCTAATTTTCTCAAATAGAAAGGCGTGAAAAGGATGAAGATTTTGAAAAAGGTCCTAGCACTGGTTTTGACCTTGGCGCTGGTTTGTTCTTGCGGCATGGCTGCCTTTGCGGCAACCACAGGAAGAGATGTATCCCAGAGCTTTAAGGTCACGGATCCGGACGGAAAAGTGACGAGCGGCACGATTTTCTTCCAGCGTGGGGAGAGCTTTACAATCGGTTACACTTGGGGAAAGGATCCGCTGAACTCCTATAAGGAGTGCTGGGTTCTCACCATCAACGGCGTGCCGGTCAGCACGCGGGGCGGGAGATATACTTTTTGCCGTTCCAACGGTGTGGACGCGGCAAACGCCGCAACGGCGAATCTCAGTGCGGCCACGATCCTATATGAGGGCAGTTGGAGCGCGGGTGTTGGCCCTTCCGTGATCTATGCTTCGAAGGATTGCCTGCCGAACCGCACCCTCAGCTATAGCGGTTACAGCGGCAATTTGTGGAATGGCATTCAATTTTCCAAGGCAGTCACCCCGCCTGCTACCAATTATGCAGTGACATACGACGCCAACGCGGGCAGCGATACGGTGGCCAATATGCCTGCGAGCGGTTCCTTTGCGGCGGGCAGCACTGTGACGATCCCCACCGCGATTCCCACCCGCACAGGGTATACTTTCCAGAACTGGCTGGATACGGCAAGCAATACCATCTATACACCTGGCACGAGCTTCACGATGCCGGAGCGTGCTGTTGCTCTGCGCGCCCAGTGGAAGAACAATACACCGGATACGGGTTGGCAGCGCGACAAAAATTTGAGTTTTAATGTGACGGACCCCAACGGGGAAAAACTGACAGGAATCGTTTTCTTTAACAGCAAAGAGAGCTTTACCATCGGTTATACCTGGGGCACGGATCCGCTGAACACCAGCAAGGAGTGCTGGGTGCTGACGATCAACGGCGTCAAGGTCAGTCAGAATTCCAAGGGTCAGTACGCGTTCTATCGGATCAACGGCATGGATCTTCCCAATACCTCCGCTTATGCGGGTGCGCCGACGGAAGCTACGATTAGTTACGAAGGAAGCCACGTGGCGGGATTTGGCCCGTCCGTGATCTATGCGCCGCAGGATTGCCTGCCGAACCGGACGCTCAGCTATTCCAATTATACCAGCACCCTGAGCCAGGGCATCCAGTTCCCGGCTGCGAAGAAATCCTATGACGTGACTTTTGCAACGGATGCGGAAGACGACGTGACTGGTATGCCGGCAAACGCCTCCTGTGTAGAAGGAGAAACCTTTGTAATTCCGGCTGAAGAACCGGTTCGCGGCGGCTACGTGTTTGCAGGCTGGAAGGATGCGGAAGGCGCCGCCTATGCAGCGGGCGCAAGCTTTACCATGCCTTCCAAAGCGGTTGTGCTGACGGCCCAGTGGACAAAAATTGTTTCTCTCAGCGGCAAGGTGACATCGGAAGGCAAGGCAGTGGAGAACTGTCCGGTTACGCTCAAAAACCTTACTACTAACAAATCTGTATCGGTCAAGACTGACGCCGAGGGAGCTTATGCTTTTGCTGACCTGACGGAAGGCGCGTATCTGATCTACATTGCACAGACGGACGAGTATTATGGCTGTTACCTCAATGTCACGGTGGATAAAGAGATCATGCAGAACGTGGATTTGGAATCCAAAACACCGGTAACCCCTGATAATCCGACCTTTACAGGATGGGTTCACGATGTGGACGGAAACGGGGTTGCAAACTGCTCGATTTCCCTGCGCAATCTGACGACGGATACGCCTTATACATTGCACACGGATGCGGAAGGCTGCTTTGCTGAGGTTCTTCCTGCGGGAAATTATCGCCTCTACATCGGCGCTGCCAAAGGAAACAAGGCATATAGTGCGAACTTCACAATTACGGAAAATGCAACCCAAACGTTGGAAATCAATTTAAAGAAATAATACGGATTGCTGTAATCAAACAAACTGCTAAATGACAGACGCGCGGCTCAATAAAGCCGCGCGTCTTTTTCTGTACAAAACGGGTTCTGTCTATGGAGCTTCAAAATAGGACTGGCTTTTATACATACCGACGATTATAATGGATATGTATGTAAGGAGAGGAATATCATGTTAGGAGAGAATCAGATGGAAAACCGTGAATTTTCCGATCGCATGGAACAGGCCATGCCGGAGCGCAATCCGAATCCCTGCCCGCTCTACCGCAAGTGCGGCGGCTGTCAATTGCAGAATATGTCATATTCCCGCCAGTTGCATTGGAAGCAGGAATTGGTCGAGCGCCTTTTGGGGCGCTTTCATAAAGTCAATCCGATTATCGGGATGGAACACCCCTACCATTATCGAAATAAAGTACAAGCGGCTTTTGCGCTGGACCGGCAAAAGAAGATCGTCTCCGGTGTCTATCAGGCAAGTACGCACCGCGTGGTGCCTGTGGAAAGCTGTATGATTGAAGATGAAATGGCCGACCGTATCGTCGGGACTATCCGCAAATTGATGAAGGATTTCCGGATGGAGCCCTACAACGAGGACACGGGTCGCGGCTTGGTGCGCCATGTGTTGGTAAAACGCGGATTTGTAAGCGGTCAGGTGATGGTCGTGATGGTGACGGCTTCTCCGATTCTCCCAGCTAAAAATAATTTTGTAAAGGCGCTGCGCAAGGCGCATCCCGAGATAACCACGATTTTGCAGAATGTCAACAACCGCGCCACCAGTATGGTATTGGGCGAGGCGGAAAAGGTGCTCTACGGGCCGGGTTATATCGAAGAATCCCTATGCGGTTGTGTGTTCCGCATTTCCGCAAAGTCATTCTACCAAATTAACCCTGTACAGACGGAGATCCTCTACAATAAGGCAATTGAATTGGCTGGGCTCACAGGTAAAGAGACCGTTGTGGACGCCTACTGCGGCACCGGGACGATCGGCTTGATTGCGGCGAAGCGCGGTGCGGGCAACGTAATCGGCGTGGAGTTGAACCGTGATGCCGTGCGGGATGCCATCTCCAACGCCAAGCGGAATGGGATTAAAAATGTGTATTTTTACAATGCCGACGCGGGAGAGTTCCTTTCCGCCATGGCGGATGAGGGCGAAACCGTGGATGTGGTGTTGATGGACCCGCCACGCGCTGGAAGCGATGAACGTTTCCTCACCTCGTTGGCCGGGCTTGCGCCAAAGCGAATTGTCTATATTTCCTGTAACCCGGAGACGCTACAGCGCGATCTGCAATTTTTGGTGCGTGCAGGCTACCGTGTGGAAGAGATTCAGCCGGTGGACATGTTCCCGCATACGAATCATGTGGAGACGGTTGTAATGTTGACAAAAAGTGTTGCTGGGAAGTCCTCCCAATGAACAGTTTAATGATAAGAAGCTATATAAATGGTACATCTGGTCTATTGCGATAATGCCGGAAAAAGAGGGGAACACGTTCTGGATAAAATTCTGGCAGGGGCAAGGACAATGGTGATCCGCGGTGCGGCGGGAAGGAAGATACTGCACAGCAGGGGCTTTGTCGGAGAGAGCTTTTATTTTATGGAAAAGGAAACGGCAAAAATCCCTGCAAAAGCTACTGTCAAACACGTGGAAAATTATATGAAGCTGACAGAGGACGAAATCGTTGAAACGCTGGAAAGGAATCAGTCCGAATTACAATTGTCTGATCAGTAGCAAGTCCACTGGCATTAACAAATGCTTGTGCCCGATTGAATTTGAAAATGTTTAGCCGATTGGACCGTTGAGCTTTGCCCATCAGGGAAATGTGGACGGCTGGACGATTTTGGGGAAAATTCGAGATGCCGTGGTTGGCACGGGCATCCCTTACAGTTATGAGAAATTAAAGTTTTGATTTAAGAACAGTTGGAGCATAGATTACAGATCCCGAATATGTGGCTGATATAAAATTTGTATGATTATTTCAGGAAGGCGGCATACATGAACGAACCGGTTACCATGAAAATAATTGCAAGGATTCGCAGTGATTTTCCGGCGAAATTTGGAATCCCGCGGCAAAGCGGACTGGTGGAAGCGCTGAAGGCCACCATCGTTTTTGAACCGGAATTTCGCAATCCGGATGCGCTGCGCGGACTTGAGGGCTTTTCCCATATCTGGCTGCTTTGGCAATTTTCTGAAGCGGTGCGGGACACCTGGTCGCCCACGGTGCGGCCACCGCGCATGGGCGGCAATATCCGTATGGGCGTATTTGCTACAAGGTCCCCGTTCCGGCCAAATGCGATCGGGCTCTCCTGTGTCAAATTGGATGGCATGAAACAGGAGGAGGGGTGTGGGCCGGTGCTGTGCGTTTCCGGCGCGGACCTGATGGACGGAACGCCGATCTTTGATATCAAGCCCTATCTGCCCGGGGTGGACAGCCATCCGGAGGCAAAGGGCGGTTTTGCTGACCAATTTAGAGATTACGCATTGGAGGTCCGCTTCCCTGACGATCTATTGCAGCGCATTCCGGAAGACCGGCGAGAAGCTTTGATAGGGGTTCTGGCGCAAGACCCAAGGCCGTCCTACCAAAGCGATCCATCCCGCATATACGGCCTCTCCTTTGGAGGCTTTAATATAAGATTTTATGTGTGTGATCGTACGATTTGGGTTTGCGGCGTCGAACCGTTTGTGCGGTGAGGAAGGAAAAATGAGGTTTTTCAGCGATAGCACTGCCGCCAGAGGAACGGTTGCGCATCACCTGAAAGAACTTCCAAAGGGAGATATAGTATGAGAAAAATATGGGATTTTTTCGAGAAGACCTCACGACGGAGCACAGCTTATTTTCGCGATTATAAAGAGGAAATTGCTCAAAATAATCTTGCGATTCTCAAAAAGGCCAGTCTGTTTGTAACGATAGTACTATGCATTTATGCGATTTGGGCGTATATGACTTTTAAAAATGAAATGCTGGTTCAGTGCTATCTGATCTTTATTGTTTTGAGCTCCGCATTCACACTGATCGTCTGGAGGTTTGGAACTTTTTGGGGGAATTCCCCATCCGTGGTCAACCGGATGTGTATGTTGCTCATTGCAATCGTGATGAGCTTTATGATCTCTGTCAGCATATTCCCATTTCCAAATGATCCGTCGATCTTTTTTCCGGTCTTTTACATATTGATGACCGCGATCTTTATTTTCCCATATTGGAAGAGTAATTTTTACATGGGTTTATTTGTTGTCATTTTTATTGTGTTGGTGAGGAGATATAAGGACCCTGTCAGCTATCCATATGATTTGTCAGCAGCTGTCACGGGATGGTTGATGGGGCTGCTACTTTCCTTTTTGGTGCTCGATCTGCGCCTGCGTGAAAACGACCTGCGCAGGAAGCTGGAATCCTTCAGCTATCTGGATCAGATCACGGGGTTGCCAAACCGGCGTGCTTTTGAGATCAATACGGGACGAATCTATGAAGAGTGCCGGGAGCAAGGACTGCCGGTTGCTATTTTTATGCTGGATATTGACCACTTTAAGCAGTATAACGATGGATATGGCCATTTGGCGGGGGACAGTTGTTTAGCCCGCATCGGTGCTGCTTTAAAAGCAGAGTTTGCAGAGGATGAATTGTTTGTCGCGCGATACGGAGGGGAAGAGTTCGTCTGTGTTGCATACGGCAAAGAGGCAGAATGCGCGCAATGCTTTGCCGAACGAATGATGTATTGTGTGAAGCAGTATGGCATCGTGTTTAATCACAGCAAAACGGGGTATCTAACGATCAGCATTGGTGTTTCCTATGAGGGAAAGGCGCAGGAAAAGACATATACGTCCCTTCTTCACCGGGCGGATACAGCGCTCTATTTTGCAAAGGAGCACGGAAGAAATCGAATTGTTTTTTATGACGAAAATATGGGGCTGAAGTGAGCTCGTAAGCAGAATAAGGAACTCTGTGGCAAATTGGTTTTTAAAAAGTTGATAGCTATTTTGTGGATCAGCCTGGTCGCATATGGACCGTATCATTAAAAACATTGCTGCAAATAGGATGATAAAAACAGGAGGCGTAAAGCGGGCCATGGAACATTTTTATTGCACGGATAAAGTTCTTGAACATTTGAAGCCATTTTTGGAGGAGCAGGAACCGGCTGCAAAAGGGGTTCCGCCTCTTCTGGAATTTGCACATGCTTTGGCCCCTGTCTGTTTCCTGGCGTTAATTTGCGAAGACACGATCGAAATTTCTTCAGATGGAATGGCACCCTCTTTGAACGTTGCCTTTCAAAAGGCGGAAAAACAGATTCGCTTTGCCTTGAAGGAACAGGCGCTCAATGGATTTCTCTTAGATGATCAAGAGTTGGATCAGATGCTCACTTCCCATCTTGGAGGTGCAACGTTGCCTTTCTATCCGACGTTGCTCCCCATCCAAATTGACGGGCAGATTTTGTGCTCCCTTCTTTTGGGAAAAGTGCGGGAAAAAGGCCCCTGGACGGAGAAAGAAAAAGAACAGGTTTCTGCGCTTCGCACGATGGCGGCAATCGCTGAGATTGGCCAAAATTCCAAAAGAGATGCGTATCTGAAGAAATGGATTTCGTATGCGATGATATATGACTCCGATACCAACCTTTATGTAACGGATATCAAAACGGATGAAATCCTCTTTATGAACGAAACGATGAAGCAGACATTTTCATTGGATCATCCTGAAGGACAAGTCTGCTGGAAGGTACTGCAAGTAGGGCAGAACGGCCGCTGCCCATTTTGTCCGGTGGATGCATTATTATCGACGGGTGGGCATGAAAATGTATCGTGCTCCTGGAGAGAAACCAATTCGGTAAACGGGCGAATTTATCAGAATTACGACAGTTTACTGCGTTGGATTGATGGTTCTCTGGTGCATTTTCAAAAGTCTATCGATGTGACAGACTCCCTGCACTTGACCCAGTCGACAGACGTGGCCCAGTATAATAAAAGGCTCCAATGGCAGGTGTACCAGGAAAAAATAGGAGAAATTCTGGCAAAGGCGGCAGCAGAGAATATGCCGGTTTCTGTCGGCGTATTTGATATAGACGGCTTGAAAGAAGTCAATGACACTTGGGGCAAAGAAGAGGGAGACTTCCTGATCGATACAGTGACAAAGGCAATTAAAAACTGTTTGACGCCGGAGGAAGAGGTCTTTCGTTTGGAGGACGATGAGTTTGTGGTGGTTTTCCCGAATAGCCGGGAGCGCATCGCAGCGAGAAAATTTCAGCTGATACGCGAGTTCTTGCAGAAAAGTCCCCAAATGGAAGGAAAAGCGTATCGTGCAGATTTTTGCTATGGCGTCTTTGAACCGCTGCCGGGCAACAGCCTGAATCTGCAGGAAATTTTACAAGAGGCTGATGCCCGCATGTATACACAGAAGAGGCGGGTACATATCGATCGCGCGGAGAGAAGTCTTCAAAATGCAGCTCCGCAAAAAGAACAACCTGTATTTAAGTATGATGCGGAATACCTGTATGATGCGTTGACGCACAGCACGGATGATTATATCTACGTCTCCAATATGCAGGACGGCACTTTTCACTATCCGAAGGCGATGGTAGACGAGTTCGGCCTGCCGGGGGAAATTGTGCCGAATGCAGCGACAGTTTGGGGGAATAAGATCCATCCGGATGATAAAAAGGCATTTTTGGAATCCAACCAAGAGATTGCAGACGGACGTACCAACAGTCACTGTGTGGAGTACCGGGCCCAAAATCGCTGGGGCGAATGGGTCTGGCTGCGTTGCCGCGGCCACGTGGTGCGCGACGCGGTTGGAGAGCCGCGCTTATTCGCCGGCATGATCGCCAATCTGGGAAAACGTGATCGAATTGACCAT
>DBFXIC010000019.1:0-5590 GCA_048455095.1 Anaeromassilibacillus sp. | reverse complement strand
TTCCCATTCCGAACACAGAAGTTAAGCCCCAGCACGCCGATGGTACTTGGCTGGAGACGGCCCGGGAGAGTAGGTCGCTGCCGCATCCCTCTTCCCCGCTTGCATAACTGCAAGCGGGGCTTTTTTGTGCTTTGATGCGCCAGGCCCCCAACTGTGCCAATATGCGCAGGAAGCGGAAACGCCCTTTGTTCATTATGGGAAACCTCCTATGCGTTGTTTTTCAACATCACACAGGAGGCTCCCACAAAATCATTTGTCTAACTGCCGGTTCGAGCAACCGGAGCAAAGAAACCCGGCGGAATGGGGTATCAAGCCCCGAATGATCCCAGTTATGCCCGTGGCTCCAAAGCGGCGCCGTTCGTTTGTCGCTCTGCTTCAAAACGGATTCTGCCGCCATATGTCGCGCGCCGCGCCATCCGGTCTTCTGCGAAGCCCTTCTGCACCGTTTCAACCGTATCAAGGACACTGGACCGCCGCACCGCCTCCACCGTTCGCATCACAGCGCAGGCTTCGGCCAGGGTGGGCGCATCGCTGGGTTTCCCCTCCAAGGCATCCAGCATGGCCTCAAACTGATAAACGTACATGTCTCGCAAAGAATAACGACAGGGAATAGGCTTATATGGCTCTTTTCCGGTACCGAGCCACAGGCCTGCGCGATCCAGCCCGTTCTCCTTCCAGCTCATCCGAATGCTTCCGCGCTCGAAGGTCAACTGGACAACGCTTTCCTGCGGAAGGTAGTACCCACCGCACTGCATCGTATAAGTCGCTTCGCCTGCACGGCCCATGACCTGATAGCCGCCATCGAGCGCCGGATAACCCTCGGCGGGTTCCAGACGGGCGTATACGCGCTCCGTATTTCTACCCATCAGTACATGCAAACGGTCAATCTGGTGTACTCCATGGTTCAGCAGCAGCCCGCCGCCTGCCTGAAGCGGATCGAAAAACCAGGCGGGTCTGTTCTGATGAAAGTAATGCAGATCCACAGTATCCCGGATATGGCGCAGCGCGCCCAGACTCCGGGCTTCTTCACACTCCAGAAAATCACGGAGGGCAAGCATCGGCGCGAGATATCGTTGGGTATGGCATACAAGGGCGTCAATATTCGCCTGTTTGGCTGCTATCGCCATTCGCTCGCCGTCGGCTTGGGTGGTTGCAAGCGGCTTTTCAACCATGATATTGACGCCGGCCTCACAGCAGGCCAGGAAGGCTTCGTAATGATGCCCGTGAGGCGTGTTGATCAGCACAGCGTCCATCTTTTCCCTGGAAAGCAGATCCATGTAGTTTTCATACACGGGCACCTGCAATCCATGGATGCGGGCAAACGCCTCGCCTTTGGCCAGCGTGCGGTTGCACAGGGCTACAATCTGCACCCGCTCTGTCCTTTGCAATGCGGTTACATTTTCATGGGCAATCTGCCCGGTGCCCATCACGCCGACGCGCAAGCCGGTTCCTCCTTTCCCTTTTGCGGCGCCCGCTTTTACACGCTTTCCAGCGTGCACCCGACAACCTTCCCAGGATTGAGAATCCCCTTGGGATCAAATATGGATTTGATTCCCTGCATCAGCGCCATCTGCGTGGAACCGACGCTTTTCTCCAAAAAGCTTCGCTTTGCATGACCGATCCCATGCTCGCCGCTGACCTCGCCCTGTAGCAGGCGGGATTGCTCATAGAGGGAGTTCATCAGGTTTTCTACGCGGCGCTTCCACACATCGTCCTCCAGAGCATCCTGGCAGGCGTAGATGTGGAGATTGCCATCGCCGGCATGGCCGAAGGAACATACCCGTATGCCCTGTTGCCGGCCCAGTTCCATGCTTCGCTTGACAAACTGGGCGATTCTGTCGCGGGGAACCACCACATCGCATTCGTCCATGCTGGGAGTGCTGCCTTTGATCGCTTCCAAAAAGGCTCCGCGCGCGTCCCAGATGCTGTCTTTTCGTTCGTCCGTATCGGCCAGCAGCACATCCTTTGCCCCCAGCCCAAGCGCAACGTCTGTCAACTGCTCGATGGCAGGCTGAAGCGCGCTGCTGCTGGCGCCATCGAGGCGAACCAGCAGGTACGCATCGGCGCTGGCGTCTGGAAACTGCTTGCCCAGGTATTCTTCGGCACAGGCGATGACCTCGCGCTCCATGAATTCTACTGCGGTCGGCTCACAGCCGCATCCAAGCACCGCCGGCACCGCCTCGATGCATTTTTCGAGGGAATCAAAAGGAATCAGCAGGCTGGTGTTGACCTTGGGTTCCGGAATCAGCTTCACCGTAACCTTCGTGACAATGCCCAGCGTTCCCTCGCTTCCGATCATAAGCTGAAGCAGGCTGTATCCGCTGGATGTTTTCACGTTTTTTCCGCCAAGCGTCAAAATTTCGCCGCTTGGCAGCACAACTTCCATTCCCAGCACATAGTCCCGCGTAACGCCATAGCGCACGGCACGCATTCCGCCCGCGTTGGTCATCACGTTTCCTCCGATGGTCGCTGTTTTTTCGCCGGGATCGGGCGGATAAAACAGCCCTGTCCCCTCCAGCAGCTTGGGCATCTCCATCAGCAGCACGCCCGGCTCCAGGGTGGCGGTCATGTTCTGTGTGTCAATTTCAAGCAGGCCTTTCATCTTTTCCGTCGAAAGCACCACTCCCCCCTGTATGGCTACACAGCCGCCACACAGACCTGTACCTGCGCCCCTGGGCGTCACGGGGATGTTCTTTTCGCAGCAATAGCGCATCACGGCGCTGATTTCCTGCGCCGACTGCGCCTGAAGTACGGCATCCGGCATAAAATGACCGTATTCTGTCATTTCATCATGGTCGTAATCAGTTGAAATGGCGCTTCCGGAAAAAACTCGGCCGGGCATCACGTTTTCAAAATATGCAATGTCCGCCGCCTCCACCTGATGGAACGGTTTCATGCGCATCTCTCCTTCAAGGTTCGAATCAGCTGTGGAACAATATCATACAGGTCTCCCACCAGCCCTACATGCGCAACCTCAAAGATGGGCGCATTTGGATCGCTGTTAATGGCGACGATGTGTTCGGCGGCATTCATGCAGGCGGTGAACTGAATGGCCCCGCTGACGCCGCAGGTGATGATGAGGCGCGGACGCACGGTGCGTCCGCTAAGGCCAATCTGCCGGGCATTCGTGGCCCAGCCTTTTTCGACCAGCGGGCGCGAAACAGCCCAGTCGCCGCCCAGAAGGCTTGCAAGCGCTTTGACCATCTCCAGATCCGCTTCTTTTTGCAGGCCGCGTCCGCCAACGACCAGGATTTCCGCATCAGAAATGGTTTTTTCGGAAGAGACGGGCATGGTGCTCACATGCGACACGCCGGAGGCCGCCGCCTGCTTCGGAAGCGGGCGTGCGACGATCCGTCCCTGCGCCTGACTGTTTCGCACCGGCCCATCCATCACCTTGTAGCGCACGGTGGCGAACTGCGGCCTGGTGTACGGCGTCACGATCTGCGCCATGATATTGCCCCCGAACGCCGGGCGGATCTGCACCAGATCGGTATTTTCACGCATCTCCAGGCGTGTGCAGTCGGCGGTCAGCCCGGTATGAAACCGGGTAGACAGGCGCGGGGCGAGGCTGCGGCCCAGAGACGTTGCGCCGATGAGCACAACGCTGGGCCTGCAGGCTCTGATGTAATCCTCAATGCAGCAGGCGAAAACGTCGGTCCGGAAAAAGGAGAGCGCGGGATCGTCATACACGGCCACTTCATCGATCCCATAATGACACAGTTCCTGCGCTTGCTCCGCCACGCCGTCGCCCAGCAAAACCGCCTTGACCACAAAGTCTTTGGCGCCCTTGGCAAGCTCCTGCGCTTTTCCTATCAGTTCCAGGCTGACCGGATGCAGCCTTCCGCCTGAAAATTCGGCAAAGACCAGAATATCCTTCCATTGCGATTTGTCCACGGAGTCCACCTTGGTTTCCAGGCGGATGATGGCCTGCTGCGGGCAGTTTTTGACACACAGGCCGCATACCCTGCACGCGGCGTTAAGCTGCGGTTTCCCGTTTTCAAAATCAATCGCGCCGAAGGGGCAACTTTTTGCGCAAAGGCCGCAGCCCGTGCACTTGCGTTCCAGTATCGCAATTTGAGCCATGCCCTAGCCCTCCTCAGATGAATTTCCAGCGTTCAAGAAGCGATAGCAGGCGCTGGGCTACGTTGGTACCCGTCCAGATTTCATGGGTGGTATCGTTGACGGGAGGGAAAATTCTTTCCACCTGCGTAGGGCTGCCTGTCAGGCCGTAGTGGTTGGGATTGGTATCCAGAAAGGAGTCCAGCCCCAGCACATGAATGGGCCTGTCCGCAACTTTGCGCGCCGTTTTGAGCGACGGGAGGCGGGGAACATAAATATCCTGTTCAACGGTTACAAGGCAGGGGAAAGGCATGAATACCGTTTCAACCACGTTTTGCAGTTGCTGTTCAACGCAGATGCCCCCGCGTGCGACCTCGATGCGCGATACCCACGCCGCATGAGGAATGCCCATATGCTCGGCGATCGCAGGGCCCACTTGGGCAGTATCGCCGTCTGTGGTCTGTTTTCCGCACAGAATCAAGTCAAAGTCGCCGACGCTGCGTATGGCCTGCGACAGGGTATAGCTCGTCGCCAGCACATCCGCGCCGCCCAGCCTGCGATCCGAAAAGACATACCCTTCATCCGCCCCCATCATGTACGCTTCACGGATGATCGCCTGTGCCTGAGGCGGTCCCATGGTACCGACCGTCACCGTTCCTCCATGTTCCTGCTTCAGCCGCAACGCGGTCTCTATGGCAAAGAGGTCATAGGGATTCATTTTGCTGGCGATTCCATCCCGCTTCAGCACGCCTGTCTTTTCATCCACCTGCACCTTGTTGGTAGACGGCACCTGCTTTATGCATACGAATATTTCCATAGCTACGGTTTCTCCACCTTCCTGCCGGCTGGACCCTACAAAATGACCTGATAGGCTTCATACAGCCGCCTGGCTTCCTCTTCGGACATGCCGTTGGTATTGATCGTGCGTTGTGCCAGCAGATCCACATTCTCCCGGGTGGGCTCGATGCCGATATCGGCCAGCTTCATGGGAATCTCCATATCCTGCATCAGCTGTTCAAAGGCCGTCAGCTCTTCCTGGGAGACGCCGTTATAGCGCATTTGCAGCCGCAGGCCCAGGCCCACGATCTCGCCATGCAGCTTGTTTTTGGTCTCCTGCGGGAAGAAGCGCTTGGATGCATCATACAGGCCGTGCGCCAGCGCAAGCTGTCCCGTGCCGCTGGAAAAGCCGCTGATCATGGAAGTGATCAGGGTGATGATGAGCGCCATATCGTCAAAGCGCTGAACGTTGCCAATGGGATCACGGTATAGTTCCAGGGCGTTGTTCATCAGAAAATCATAAATCATTTTGGAATTGCAAAATGCAGCGAGTTTCTTGATCTCGCCATCTCGGTACGACAAATCATTCGCACCGTTGACGATCTCAGGCAGCTTGGCCAGCGTATCCATGATGCCGGCGGCCGTGAGGCGTTTGGGGCTGCTGGCCACGATGTCCAGGTCAAGCAGCACGGATTCAATTTCATGATCTTTGGGCACGGAGCAATCATAGCGGCCCTCATCCTTGGTATACAGA
>DBFXIC010000018.1:0-16123 GCA_048455095.1 Anaeromassilibacillus sp. | reverse complement strand
TGTACCAGCACTATTGCCTTGTGGCGAGCATCGGCAAAAAGCGCGTGAGCAAAACAGACATTGCCACCGGGCAGGTCGTTGAAGAAATGCACCTTGTGGCCGAGCTGGAGCAGCGCACCTACATCGAACAGCAGCTTGCCGCGCTGGGGCTGTAAAGGAGGATAAACACATGATGATTTTCAAGGGGCGCAACCGTGTAACCTCCGGCTTTCGGCTGTCTGCCCGCCCGAGCCACAACGGCATTGACCTTGTGGGTGACGACGACAGGACGGTGCACGCCGTCGCGGGCGGCACGGTGGGCTTTGCGGGCATTGTGCCCAAAAGCGCGGGCGGCCTGACGTGGCAGTGGGGCTATTATGTGCGCATCGACGGCAATGACGGACGCAAGTATTACTACTGCCATTTGGCAGCCGGCAGCTTGCTGGTGCGAGCGGGCCAGCGCGTGCAGGCGGGCACAGCGCTGGGTACAATGGGCAACACCGGGTACAGCTTCGGCGCGCATACACACTTTGAGGTGCGCAATGCTTACGGCACGGCCATAGACCCGGCAAGTTATGCAGGCGTGCGGAACGCGGTTGGTACTTATGCAGATACAACGGACAAGGAGGACGGCGGTATGAAATTCTTGAAGGTGCTTTCGGAAAAGTGCGAAGTGTTCTCGGCGGCGGACGTGAATGCGGTGGACAAGTCCTACAACGGCGGCCGCCTGAAGGTGGACGAGCATTACCCTATCCAAGCGGAGGTAGGTAGCGACGGCACTTATACCTGGGTGCGCATCCAAGCCGGCGCGGAAAAGCGCTATGCCGTGGTGCTGCCCGACCGCAGCGAGGTCGTGGAGCTTTCCGCCGGGGATGCCATTGCGGCCTGCATGGCGCAGGCCGACGGCGACACGGCAGAGCTGGAAAAACGGCTTGCTGAGGCAAATGCCCGCGCAGAGGCTGCGGATCAGCGCGCGGAGGAAGCGGACAAGCATGCAGCCGAGGAAATGCTGCGTGCCAACGAAGCGGACATAAAATTGTCCAATATTAAGGCGTATGTTGCAGGCATCTAGCGCCGGGTGTATCCTTTCTGCTGCATGTATACTTTTTCATTAAGGAGGCTATTTTTATGCAAGCTTTTCTACTTATTCTTTCTCTCGCAGTCATCGTCGAGGCTCTGGTCCAGTATGCCAAGACTGTCATTAAAATGCTTGAGAACAAACAGTACAAAACCTTCGGCACACAGCTGGCTGCTATCCTCATCGCAGTCTTTATCTGCTTTGCCGCTGGGGCTGATATCTTTGCCCTTATGGGCATTTCTTTCTCGGTTTGCTGGCTGGGTACTCTGCTCACAGGGATTGTTATTTCTCGCGGTTCAAACTATGCAAGCGACCTCATCAAAAGGCTCCAAAACCCGGACATCGGGGAGATTGTTCTGGAGGACATCGTTGAAGCAGCAGATCCTGCAAACAAAGCTGCGGTACACATCAGCGGCGTGCCTCCGAATGCATGACAAAAGGGTGCAATGAAAGCGCTGCATGCTGCCTAATTTGCACCCGTAAACAGCCGTTTTTACACACTTTAAAAGGGCGTTTACATGGGCTTTTTAACCCGTTGTAAACGCCCTTTTCTTTTTGCCGTTTTGTTGCAATTTTGCAACATGCTTTTCTCATTCTTTCTGAAAACTTTTCTCATTCTTTTTGAAAAGCAACACCAGGCGCGGAAGTCATGAGCTTCTTGTAATGACTGCAAAATCCCGAATCATTTACAGCAGTTGAGGGCAGCGTGTACGCAAAACGGTTGTACGCGCTTTGATATTCAATGCCCTCCGTCCCATCCAGCTCCACGAAGCCCGTCTGGTACTTCATCAAGCACACGTCCAGACCGTTTGTGCCGTCGTAGGCGGTGCTTTGATAGTAGACGGTGAGGGGGTGTGCCGAAAGGTAAGTTTTCAATTCTTCTACATTGGTGAACAGAGAATCGTATCTTAAATAGAGCGATCTATCCCAACAACCGATTCCCTGATTTTTGTTGCTGGCAAGAATATTTGTAGACGGGAAGCGAGAAGATATGATCGGGAAGGCTTGATAATGGTCATTCAATAGATCACAAAAAATGTACGGGGCACCATCTCCGACAGCACTCCCCATCTTCCAATCCTCCGCCCCATCCAAAACAATCCGCTTATCATAGACGCTCTTAACCCGCGTCCGGCACACGTCCCTCACGTCGCCAACCTTATGCAGCGGGCGCGGGATGGGGAGAGGTGTCACGCTGCCCTGATATGGCTCGTAGGGCATGGCCGTGTTGCCGAGATTGAGCATTGGGTAGATGGTGGTGTTTACCGTAGTTCCAGTTGGAACATAGATAGTGCCGTAGAGAATATTGTCATCGGCTTGCTTAGAAAGCACACCTACAACAGCGGGAATTTTTGCGTTGACAATTACGTTTCGCACCCACTCACCGCTGTGCTTTTTCTCATTGATAACAAGTTGCGTCTGAATCGAGCCGCCGGAAAGGCACACAGTTTGGCCGAACAGTGAATCGTCGAGACCCTCCTTGAAAGGATAAGACGTGTCGTTCGTAGCAGTGCCCGATACCGAAACGCTGCCATCGGGATTAGGCGTAAAGGTCACACCATTGAGCGTTCTTGTTTCCGTCGCTTTCGGCAGCAGGTTATTGTCCCCCACAAATACGTTATCCACCCCCGTGAGCGCCACCGGAGCCTCCGTCGTCCCGCCCTGCGGGGTCTCGCCATAGGCAGTGATGGACGCGATACGATTCGTCCCCGCGTAGGCGATGGAGACGGGGGTGCCGGACGCCTGAAATGCATCTCCCACGACCGCCGCATTCAGGTTGTCCACCTGCAGCTGCAGCGCCGTGGCAGGATCTTCGCCGAGCTTCCCTTTCAGGTCGTCGAACCAGGCGTCAAACTCGGCGGACTGCCGAACGATCTGCGCATTTAATGCGTCGGTCAGCTCGGTCAAAATCTGCTGGGCCTGCGCATGCAGCGATGCCGTGGGAATGCCCGTTACGCCGTCGCGCATCAGCCCACAGTATTCTTCGTTGAGGCGCTGGTCAGTGATGGCGCTGGCGCTGATGCTGATGACGCCTGCACCGATCAGGACCGTGGCGATATACAACTCGTCGTAATTGGCGTCGCGTACAGGCGGTACCACGATGGGGGCGGAAGATGGAGCGCCTTTTTTTACCACGATCTCGGCGCGATTGTTCACCTTATCGAGCCGGCATACAATTGCGTCGATGCGCTTGAGTGCGCCGTCGGCGGTGTCCAGATCGAGAGTGAGTGCCTGCTCCTGCAAGGCGGCTGTACCCCAATAGTCCGACCATTTGAGCCAGGCAAGGCCGGGGGAAACGGATACGGACAGGCCGCTTTCGCCGGGCGTCACTGCGAGGTTTCCGTCAGAAGAAAAAACGCCGCGCGTGCGCGTGGCGAGATAAGAGCCCATATCCTTGGCTTCGTAGGGCGTATTGTCGAGAGGAAAACAGATCATCGGCTCAAAGCCTCCTTTGTAAGGTTGAAGTCCGAGAGCACCGCAGTAACCTTTTTGCCGGTACTCTCGTAGATAGTGCGAACAGCCGAAATACGCGCGGACAGCCGTAGGCCGTACCGGGTGAGCTTGAGGGGCACGATATCGCCGAGCGCGTAGTCTCGGCCATACTCCATCAGTCCCTGGCCGATGGACGCATCGACTTCCAGCGTTTGCAGGTTCTCCGCCAGTTTTTCCAGCCCGCGGGCCTGGAGGGCGGCCGCGTATTCCTCGTCGGTATAGGTGGCCTCGGTGTATGTATAGCCGCCGCTGCCGTCCGGCGCGGCGATTTGGTAGGTCGTGCCGATGTCCTTGGCATCCACCCACAGTTCCCGCAGATCGTCGCCGGTATACGCGCCGAGGCTCGCCGTCACAATCTTTCGGTTCACGCCCTCGCCTTGCCCGCCGATGATCGCATAGTTTTTCCAGCCATCCGACCCACGGACAATTTTAAGGCTGGATATATTGTCGATGTCGTCGCCAAAATAGCCGTTGTATCCGGCGCCCTGTGTGCGGTCTACGCCTTCGTAGACTTCGAAAGTCTCTGTACCCGTATCAGGCGCAAACACCTCCCGAAAGCCCAACCCTGACGCCGTAGCGAGAGTGATTTCGGCATCCAGCACACTTCCCCAGGTGATTTGCGTATCGAGAGAGACCGCGATGCCTTTGGCCGCGCCTGTGATGCCGGGCAGTCCCCGGCGGTGTTTGGTGGTGAGGGACAGCATACCGGCTTCGGCGTTGTGCACCTGTTCAGTGGCCATAACGACACGGTCCGCCCAGCGGGCTGCGGATAACATGGCCCGCACGGTGAGTTTGGCATCCTTTCCGTCATCGTCTATTTGCGTTTGGCGAATGATGGCGCTTTCAGGCTGCTCCGTACAATACAGGCGGTTGCCGTCAACCAGCAGCGCGCGGTTTTTCTCTGTTGCGCTGCACACCAGTTTGATTTCTCCGGCGTCCTGGTACTCCGATAGCCATTGCAGGCTGCGAACGTCCTCAACAAGCCCGACGCGCTCTCGGGCGGGGTTGTACACATAGAGTGTCATATCCCAGGAACCACCCCTTTCGGCATGATGACCTGTACGCGAAGCCCCTCCCGGTTGTTGGCCGCGTCGCAGCGGATGGTATTCGTTCCGGGAGCCATCTGCATATTGAGATCGCTGCCGACATCCAGATATTTGAAGCCGTTGGCTTGCGTGCCATCCGGGAGCTGGAGCGTAACGCCTTTACGGCCATAGACAGTAGAGACTGTGATTTTTTCGCCGGCTGCCATCACCTTATTAATTTTGATAAAGGTGCCGCGCTCGACATGGTAAAATTCAGGGTCTGTTACTTCGGTGGCTGCGGTGAATATGACGTCAAATTCCATCGCAGCCGTGCCGTCGTTATTTACGACGGTGAACAGGCTGTCCGAATATTTGGATATATACCAGGTGCCTGCCAGCGAACACGGAAACTGGAACAGCTTCGTAAGGCCCGCGACCTGCGCGCTGCCGTCCGCCGTACTGCGCCAATATGGGTAGGGGCAATGCAAGACAAATTGAAAGTCCTGCACAACAGAGCCGTCGGAAAATTCCGGCGTCCGTTTCGGCGCGCCGTCGATGTACCAGCTCTCGCCGTTCTGGATGACGGTCAGACGCCCGGCCACGCCCGGCAGCACACAGGCCAGGATGCCGCGGCGGTTCGCTTCCACTGCGGCGAGGACCGCACCGTTGATGGTGATGTCCCTCGGCTGCACGGATTGATTGCTGATGGTGCTGCCGACCTGCCCGGCCCCTTGGGATTCACTGACAGCAACATCGTTGCCCGAGGCGCCGGTGATGGAGGTGATCCAGAGAGGACTTTTATAGGCAAAGGTAACGCTGTTGGTCCCCGCAGTGTATACGAAAATGGTGTCTCTGTTCATGGGTTTTTCCACCGGCTCCTTTTCAACAGATTTTCAGCTTCGCGCGTAAGCTCGCTTTCCGACAAGCTGTCATGCGTATTGATGGTCTGATAAAGGTTGGTGACGGTGCCGCCTGCGCCGGGGCCGAATGCAGGAGCCTCGCGTTGCGATGCCAGTGTCCCTAAAGCAGACATACGTAGGGCCGAGGTAGAGCGCATACGCTGTACCATTCCCTGCGCGCGTGCGATGAAGTTATCAGCGTCGCCAATAGACAACCGAGAGAGCACACCGGCGGCAATGCTGTCAGCTGCGCGAAAAAGTGATGGTGCGTTTTCAAGTAGGCCCAATTCACCGCCTTCCATTACATATCCGAAAATATCTTCCATAACACGGGAGGGGGAATGTACTTTGAATGCCTGTGAGATAGTGCTAATAATACTATTTGCGATAGACGCAGCTTTCGAGAGTAGGGAAGGTGTGCGGCCGTCAAGGCCTTGCTCTGCGCCTTGCATGACGTAATCCATGATTTCACGGGTTTTCCAAGAGGGAGAGCGTACGCCACAGGCTTCACGAAATCTATCTATAATGCTGTTGCCGAGTTCCTCCGACGCACCTTCCAATTTGACACCTTTGATACCCATATCTTCAAGCATAGGGTCTATCAGGTTGGCAATAGTGTCTTTTCCTTCTTGGGGCAATGTTTCCCAGGAATCCAGAATCATTTTAATGACATCCTGGGTCTCTTTGTCCAGAGTTTCGCCGTTGCGTTTTGTCTCAACTGCAAACATCAGCATATCAGAGATTTGTTTTTTCTGTTCATCACTCAAGTCACTGGTCATTGTGGCCCAGATACTACTAAGATTTTGTTGATGCGTAAACGCCTCGGCAATCATTTGAGAATTAGCAAGGTCGGCATCGAGGAACATGGTGTCCCGAATGTACTGCTGCTGATCTGCATGTCGTTGCATTTCGGCTTCAAGACTACCATGGTATCCAGTGATTGCAGCATTAAACGCTTCGTCTTGCATGAGTTGTTCCGAATATTTTTGTGCAGAAGTGGCTGCTATCTCCCCAAGAAGTTTTTCCAAATCATCCTTGTGAGCTTGATCAGATTCAATTCGAGTCCTGAGCCAGTTTTCATGTTCCTGTTGAGTCCAGCTGTCAATACCAATTCGATTCTGGCTGTTTACAGTTTCTGCGGTAAGCTGCTCGTCCATGAGTGCCAGCTCATTGTTGATTTGCTCCCGAAGCGTAGCTAGACTTTCTAGACCTGTGGTGCGAAGCTGCTCAGCAGTACCAGAAGCGATTAGAACTTGTTGCTGTTGCTTTTCAGAAACGGCAAGTGTTTTTTGATGCTCGAGTTCCAACTGTTCTGCATGAATGCGGTTCAACTCGTCATAGTAGTCTTGTAGATTTTGCAGGTCCGTTTGAGTAAGCCCATCGCGTTCTGTTACGCCATTTTCGAGGGTGGCAGTGATGCTGGCCTGCACTTCCGCAGCGGCGCCCTCAAGCTCGCGCTGTTGGTCGTTCAGGGCAGCGAATGCCGTCCCAAAGTCAGAAAGATGGCTTTCGGCTGAACTGAGATCGTCGTAAAAATCCGCCATGGATTCACCCATGTCCGAAAGTCCATCCTTTACATCCTCC
This sequence comes from Anaeromassilibacillus sp., assembly GCA_048455095.1. GTDB lineage: Bacteria > Bacillota > Clostridia > Oscillospirales > Acutalibacteraceae > Anaeromassilibacillus. The sequence goes on along the minus strand of DBFXIC010000018.1, from coordinate 9,065 downwards.
ACAGGCTTTTTCAGGTGTTTGTACACAGCGGCCGAAAATATGCCCAAAGCGGCTGCACCGAGAATGATAAGTCCCTGCGGCCCAATCATAGAGCCAAGCACCCCCGAAAGGCCAGCCCCCGAAGAAGATGCAGCTTTCATAGCCTCGGCGAGCCCCTTCATAGCGCTGGCAGCTTTCGGCACCGCATTTGCCGCGGCGGTTGCATTTTTGATTGACGCAGACAAAGCGGTTATGCCAGACGAAACACTCTGCGCAATGGACATTGCTTTTACCGCGGCTGCGGCAGATAACGACATCGGGATAAGGACATCCAGATTATCGGCCAGTAGGTCTACTCCTTTTGTGAGCACAGGCAATGCAACTTCCGCGACATCCCCGACGGCGTCACCAAAAGCCGATATAAATTTAGTAGTGCTTGTGACCGCTTTTTTCAGACCGCCAGATTCAAAGGATCTTTGTACGCTGGAAATGGCCTTTTTGACGGGAATGCTGATACTTTTAGGCAATAAGTCCGCTAGAGCGTTCCCGAGGGTTGCGGCAATATCAACAGCCGCAGAGTAAATACGTTTTTTGTTCTTAGAGACACCGGCAGCAAAGGAACGAATAAGCCCTGCTGCCGCTTGGACAGTACCAGGGCCATTCTCTGCGGCTGTAACGAGGGCATCGCTCATAACATCGCCGGCGGCCACAACAAGACCCTCGTGTCCACCTTGATGAAAAGCATCGGCGAGGTCGGTCATCCAGCCATTGACGAGGGGCAAAGCGGTATCTTTGAGACTGCCGGTGAAGCTTTCAGTAATTTCACCCAGCAAAGAAAGAGCATTGTCTTTCAATGTAGAGAGCTGTCCGCTGAAAGTTTTGCTCTGTGCCTCCATGGCATTATAGAATTGGCCGCCTTCGCTTGTGGCGTGCTCAAAGGCCGCTGCAACCATTTCGGCGCTGATAGCGCCCTTAGACATTTCTTCTTTCAGTTGCGCAACACTTTTGCCGGTCATCTTGCTGATTTCGTTCAGGGGATTGAAGCCCTGATTTATCATCTGCAAGAGATCCTGTCCCATGAGCTTACCAGTAGATTGGCATTGCGCAAAGGCCAAAGTAAGTCCATCGAATTTTTCCTTGTTGCCTTGGGAGACATCGCCAAGCATTTTCATGATTGGCAGAACTTTTTCTTCGGCTGTACCAAAAGCAAGCAGCGTTTGCGCGCCCTTTGCGAGGTCAGGCAGCTCAAAAGGCGTTTCAGCAGCGAACTTTTTGATTTGAGAGATCATGTTCTGCGCCTTTTCCGCGCTGCCGAGCATGGTCCCAAAACTGGTGATATACTGCTCCATCTGAGCGTTGTATTTTACACCGGCCATAGCACCAGCGGACAGAGCGGCCGTAGCGCTTGCGAGTAAGGTAGCCGCACCTTGCAAAGCCGTTTTTGCTAAGTTGGAAATTTTTGCAAGCCCTGATTTAAAACCGTTACTGTCAATGAGGGTATCGTATTTTAGAGTACCGTCCGGCTGTGCCATACTTGTTTCACTTCCTTAAAAATGGCAATAAGAAGACCCCGGTTGAGAACCGGGGTCTTGACAAAAATGAAAGACACACCAAGGTGGTGTGTCTTTTGGTGAATTTTCATATCATGCTTAATATGTAATCATCAAAACGCACGCTTTTTATTGTGAGTATCGGTCCTTGCGTTCCGCTTGATAGCGAAAAAATGGCGTCACCAAACATTGTGGAATTATCTGTTCCGATGTTTTCCTGTACCCATTGGCTGGCGTCATCGGGAGAGGCTTCTTCATACGGTAATGTCGCACAAAAACTAAGATAAGCCTTGTCGCCACCTTCGAAAACAAAAAATTGTGCCGAAGCAATCTCATGGTCTGAGTTAGCGGTGATAGAATACGCATATTGCGTAGTAGAAGAAGTATATTGAAAGCCCCCGTCGATGTTGACCGTCTCCGCTTTAGGGATTCCCTCATTCTCAAGGCTTAAAATGAGGTCATAGACCTGAGAACCTACGATTCCAGGCATGCCAGAAAAAGTGGCATTGGCGGCCGAAGAATCCTCGACAGTTGTTTCGGTGTTAGAATTTGAATGGCTTGCATTCTCTTCTATAATTGTAGCTGCCAGAAAAGGAGTGTAAAATATGTCAGACCAATCATACTCTTTACCGCTGTTTTCATCTAAAATTTTGCCGCCATTAAATTCTCTATCTGGGTTGCACATGATATTTATAACAGGCATTTGGTAGGCATCGGAATAGCCTTCATAGATACCAAATACAGAGACTTCTTTGCCTTCAAGCTCCCAATCAGAAACCTGACTGACAGCATAAGTTTCATAGATTTCATCTGAAAGAAAAATGAGCCATTCTCCATCTTCAGACTTCAAAATCCCCACAGTAGAGGTATCAACTTGAATCAGTTCTTGAAGGATCCCAGCGGCAACAATTTTACTGCCGCCGAGGCCGTTTTGATCTGCGGGAGAATTAAACTTCTCGTGGGATGCAATTTCATAATCGCCGTTAAATCGAGTTCCTGATACGCTGTTAGAAGATGGAGATGCGCCACAGCTTGCCAACAAAAATGCGGATATCATTAAAGCGAGGAATACTGATAGAATCTTTTTCACACAATCGCCTCCTAGACACAGGATACCATATTTAGGAAAAGCTTTCCAGTGTCCCCGGCAAATTGCGTCCATCAATGAGAGCCTGAGCGATTTCATCAAGAACTTCCCGTTCTTCGCGCGGGCATGGGAGCGCGTAAAGACGCTGCATGCGCTGATAAAAGATTTTTTGCTCACCTTTCATCTTCTTTGTATCAGCGCCACGCCATTCCATGATCTTGCAGATGGTGTTATCAGGTTTCAAAGCGTCAAAAAGCGCCTTGAATTTCCACCAATGCAAATGCGGCACGGCTTCGAGGTCGATACCGTAATCAGATAGGAAGGCCGCAAAGATATAGGCATCGTCATAATCATAATCGTAAATGCGTTTTGCAGCCTTTGTGACGCTGCCCGACTGGCCTTCGTCGCCTTTTCCGCAAGCGTAAAACCAGCGTATGGAATCGAGAGCTTCAAGTGGAGAAGGAGGGAGCTTGGGGAAAAACAGATTGATTGCCAGAATGACTTTTTCCCGGGCCGCAAGGCTGCGGTCAAGCATGAGCGATTCAAACTGTAATGCAATGCGAAAATCAGTACGGATATCCCATGCCTGACCGTTCAGCACGACGCTGTGCGGCGCAGGGTCAATGAGCAGACTCACTCGCGGAGAGAGCGCTCGGGTGAATATTTTGCGCGGAGCACCTCGGCCTTGGCTTCAAACTCAGCCCGCTGTCGGGAAGCTTCATTCACCAAGGATTCGTAGGCTTCCAGCGCAACGCCGACGTCATCGTCGCCGAGAACCTGTTTCCCCACACCAGGTCCGAAAGCAGTGTCGAAGCACCGCCTGACAATTCGGCAGATCTCACGCAGGCCAGCGGCTTCGTTGGTGAAGCTCATAGCTTTGTCTGCCGCCTGCCCTGCAGAGGCGATCGCTTTACTGATGCGCTCATTGTCCGTGGCCCGGAGCATATTCATTTCAAGCTCAATGCCGTGGATCGTGATTTTGCTCATGGATATACTCCTTCCTTACGCCCCGGGACTTTCGCTCGCGGGTGTGAATGTCTTGGTGGAAATGTTGAACTCGCCGACAACGGCGTCGCCAATCGCATTCATATTGCCGTCGATACTCATGATCTCACCACCTGCGCCCGTAATGCCGGAAATCTCAAATCCTACGCGGAATTTGCGGGCGTAGTAGGTATTCTGCTTTTCCGGGATGGGCTGGTACAGCCGGACACGGAAATAGTCTGCTTCGACACCCAATTTCTGTTCCTCGCCAATATCACGGATGAACTCGACGACCTTGTTGTCCTTGTACAGATCCGCAGTGATTGGGAACTGCGTTTGGTAGCCGGTAGTCAGCGTGGTAGCGGATTTGTCAGCAGTGTAATGCTTTTGAGTGGTCTGCGCGTTGGGATTCTCGTTGATGGTCTCGAACACGCTCATAACACGGATGTCGGGGTTTTCGCTGTTGCCAATATCCAGATAATCAGCAACAAGGTTACGGGTCACAACAGTGCCCTTGGATTCAGCCATAATTCTTTACCTCCTGAAAGTATTGTAATCTGCACTGGATTTGGTATTTCCCCTCGGTCGGACCGGCGGCGAACAGATAACCAGTGCTTTGTGCTTCGATGATTTGCGGTGTCATGCCGGCGGGGAGGGATGGTAGTGCGCCGGTGCGGGTCTGCTCATCCAGCCATTCGGCCAGAGCTTCAAAGAGGCCGCAGTTGGCAATGTTTTGGAGTACATCGGATGTGTAGTCGGTCAACAGCCTGACAACAAATAAATATTGCCGGATGCTGTCGCCGTTCGTGTACCGCTTTACGATGCGTGTTGCGGGAGTAGTATCAATGGAATATTCCACGTCGGCGCCGCGGCACTCCGCGGGCAAGTAATCAACATTGATTTTACCCGCAGCCATAACAGGGCACTGCATAAAATAATCCCACAAGGCCCGGATGACAGCTTTTTCTTCGGTATTTTCGATCACTTTTTGCCTCCTGCTATTTTTGCGGCGCCGCGAAGAATTGCGGTTTTGTGGTCGGCTTTCATACGCTCGAACCACTTTCCGCCGCGTCGAGGGTCGTAAATACGTGACGGAGCGGTTGCATCTTGGGCTCCGGCGTAAGGCGCAATATAGTTCACTTCGCCCGAACCGACTACGGTGCCGAGTTCGCCGGAACGGATAAGCATACCGGTATCAATGGGCATGTACGGAGCATCCAGGCGCAGAACCTCGCTGTCAACAAACTTCTGCGCACTGGAAAACTTCTCCGTAAACTCCGCGCCAAAGCCTTTATTCCACTCCAGAATAGCCGTTACTTTTCCGCTTTTTGAGGCTTGGGTGTAGAGGCTTCCCCGGGGAGTATCAATTTTGAGTTTGGGGTTTGCCATTTACTTGCCCTCTATCCGCCAGTGCTGCATGTGGTCCGGCCCGCGCCGGTTGTCCGCCACAGACGTTACGAGAAAGGACGCTGCAGCAGCCCTGCGCGCCTTTTGCGGGTCGTCGAAGTCAACCAGCCCGCGGATGATAATATCGCCGCTGGCAACAGCTGTAGCCGCCCTCGTGAAGATACGAACGGTATAAGCGTCCGCAGTATTGAGGCCGTTGTCGCCAACCGTGGCCGCCTGGCGGCCGTGCCAGCTTACCCCCTCGTACTGAGCATGCGTCCAGACATCAATGCGCTTGGTGGGGTCATATTCTTTGTGATACAGCGTGATATCTGCATTGCGGACCATTCAGCACATCCCCCTATACAAAAGACCGTAGCGGTCGGGGCCCAGCGCGTCAGAAAGTATGCTGTACAGCGTGTGTCCGGCAGTACGTGCCAGCTCGGTGGGATTCATATAGCTTTCGATATAGCCGTCCACATTCACACTGGAAAGCCCGGGGGCGGCTATCTTTGCAGCGGCCAAACGCTGCATCGCATCAGCCATCTGGGCGCAGGCGTCGGCCAGCTCCGTTTCAAGATCGGCGGCGTGGCCCTCGGCACGGCCGAGGGTCAGCTCGTCGATTTTTCGGGATGCACGCGGCCCCCACAAGCCATACTGCTCTGCGCTCATAGTACCACCCATGGCCGAGTAAGTGTCATAATCACAGTACAGCATAGACGTCTCCTTACGCGTGTTATCGCGTTGACGCCGCGTCTCCGCATCGGAGATATAGCTGTCGTCAAAATTGATGGTGATAGCCGTATCAGGGTCGATATCGGCGCCAACAAGGTTTTTGCCCACCCACAGGATAGAGTGCAGGATTTGCAGCAACGCCGCTTCAATCTTGATTTGATGGCGGTTGGCATGCTGTACCATGTCCTGCCGGTCTCCGGTGTACTGTGTTGCAGTGGCGATATTTCCGGCATTGAATTGATAGTGGTGTGTTCCGAGGCCAACCTTGAAACTGAAATAGTCCAGGGCGTCCTGCACGGCCTGGCTATTCGCTTCGGTACGGAGGTCCGGGTTGTATTCGTGCCAATCTGGTGCCGCGTCAGGGTCAAAGCCTCCGGGAGATACAAAAAGCTGTTGGCGAATGTCATCGGGTGCAAAGCGGTGTTCCTTGCCTTCCGCGTCAATGACCGTTTTGAACATATCTTTGTTGTAGAAGACTTTTTTTCCGCCGAGATAGAGATCCCGGCAGTAATTGTCAAAAGCCAGATCGCAATGTTTGGATTGATCCAGCGCCTCGGAGAATACGCTCATGCCAAGCCCGGACCCACCGGGCAGGTTTTTAACGATATTGGGAGAGAAAACCGAAAACCATGGAACGCTGCTTCCTGTAGTAAAGCTTTTCAGCACGCCGGCGGGGAGAGGGGCGGGCTTGTAATCGGCGTTTTCCGTATCCTCGTTCTCGCTGGTAAAATATTCGTTGGTGATTTGATACTGCTGTCGTCCGTCCCGTAAGACAAGCCGGTGAGTTTGCAAGTAAATGCAGCTCTTGCCGCCCACAGTGACCTCAGATGCAAAGGCGACATCCACAATACGTCCATCAAGAGCATCGAAGCGGAGATGTGCCCAGACCACATCCACATGCTGATGGAGATGCCGCCAAAGATAGCGTATCGAGGTTCATGGGGATCCTGAAAGGAAAGAGCCGCCTGATGCTTACGAGAAGTTTCCGGAACTGAAATACAAATACCGAAATCGGGAATTCTGGTGCTGAGGGTACCACGTGGACACAGCAGGAAAAAATGCAAAGAAGATACAGGAGTATATTTAACGCCAGTATGAGCAAGACAAAGCAGGAGAGCAACTGACCATGCCGAACTTCTAAAAAGCCCGTTTACGGGCGACAAGTAACAGAACCTTCGCGGCTGGCAGACCGTACTTGTGTGACGTGACGCGCACGCTAGTATTCTAGAGCTATGCCCACATATGAAAAACCCCCGGCTTTGCCGGGGGATATTTATTGTATGCAAGCTTTTTTATATGGGATGATTTATGGATTTTACAACGTCTCTTAAAATTTTTCCGGGCTTGAAATAGGGAACAGTGGAAGCTGCAAGATCTATACTCTCTCCTGTGCGGGGATTACGGACTTTTCTGGCGTTTCTTTCGCGCGTTCCAAAAACTCCAAAACCTAATAATTGCACTTTTGAGCCTTCAACTAAGGCTTTGGTGACTGTTACGATAAAAGTGTTGATTACAATACCAACATCTTTTTTTGTCAGACCTGTATTGCCTGCAATTTTCTCAATCAGTTCATTCTTATCCAAATATAAACACCCTTTCTATAATGTCATAAATCTTGCTTTTCTCTGTAACATGCAATTAGAATTCGGGACTCTGCATCGTTTTGATCACAAGTAGACAGGAGCAAAAGCTGATCACCCCATGTAACTATTGAAGGAGTTTCATATAGTGCATCTGCCTGGATTCGTTCAACACATCGGCTAAAAGACGTTTCATCCAAAGGAAAGGCGTAATATGAACTGGCATTTTCGGGAGAGTCTTTAAAGTGCAGAACTGCAAAGATTTGAAAATGACGTTTCTGCAATAGGCTGTCGCATTCAAACGCGGGATGTTGTTCTAGAAAACCTTCTTTCAAATAGTTTTGCAATACTGCAAACATACTTCCGTCATTCATATTATGGCCGTAAACGATTAAACTGTTCCCATTTTCCATATCGCTTCGTGCATCCAAAAATGGTGTGCCAGCTAAAGAATAGTTTTTATTGAAGTCACGCCGAAGATAATACTCCGGTGCATCTATAGTTTGCATGATGGGATAATCCAGAGAGGTTCCTTCTAAAGAAATCCAACCTACAAAATCTGAATTTTGCTTATGAAATTCTGCGTAAACATCCAATAGCTGATCTTTTTCGGACGAAATAGTTGCATTTGAGACAATTTGAGCCATTTGTTTGAATTCTGTTCTTGCGGTATTCATCATCAAAGAGTAAAAAAGAAGAGAAGCTAGGGAAATAGAAATCAGTGTTAAGAAAAAAACAGTTAAAGCAGTCAATGTCGGGCTACGAGTCCTGAGTTTTTTGCCGCTTCTGCGTTGCATATCTGATTTCTCCTTTTGAAAGAGGCGGCAAATGCTTGCCGTCTCTTCTGGCGTTCAGCAGTATTTTTTTAATTGTATTTATTTTTTCGAAGCCTAATAACGATGGTCAAAAGCAGTCCTGTACAACTGGCCAAGAGAAGCCCCAGCAGAAGAACAATATTGAACGGATCTCCTGTTTGCGGCGTAGATGCAGAAACAGCGGCTGGTTTTGACGGTGATGGATTTTGCGGGGTAGATGGTACAGAAGCAGCTATGTCATAAAGATATGTATAAGTGTGGTTGCCACTGATTGAACCAACAGTTGTGTCCGGCGTCTGATCCCAGTGGCCGTTTGTATAGTTTTGATTCGGCTTCATTCCTGTGGGCACATCGGCGTTCGAAAGAGTGCCTTTAGCATTGTTAGGTTGGGGAAATATTCAATGCCTGTTAAATCCAGCCCCTCCGCCGGGGGCAGAGGACCAGACTGAGTACTGTAATGGAAGCGGAGTTCCTTTACGGCGGCCCGTTCTGATTCCGTTAAAACGCCGTCGTCTGATCCGAACACGTTGGGATTAGCTGGATCTCCTTCTCGCTTTCCCAACAACCATTCCCGGAACACTTTACCGGGGAAGTGTTCCTGAATTTGAGACCGGAGTGTTTCCAACACTTGCCGAACGTATTCTGCTACTTTTTCCATCCTGATGTCCTGCTGTTCATTTTTTTTGCGCTCTTGCTCTAACTCGTTGTTTTTGTTATACAGTTCCAAATCGTACAGCATACAGATTTCTTGAATCACAATTTCAATCTGCTTCGGGGCAATTCCTCCAAACAAGCATTTTTTTAGCTTGGTTGATTGTAAAATGAAGTTGGACACCTAAGAAAAAATCCATAGTGATTTTCCCCACATGGTAGAATGAAGTTTGCACACAACTTCTTCCAAGGGAGGGCAATCACTATGGACTGCCAAGATTATATCACAGAATCGGTA
>DBFXIC010000017.1:0-5504 GCA_048455095.1 Anaeromassilibacillus sp. | reverse complement strand
GTATATACAGAGCGGTTTTATAGAGGAAGAATTTATGAAAAAGAAACTTGCAATCTATTGGATCCCCTTCGGGATTGACTATAGTATACAGCTCCAATGTGAACATTATCTGAAGAAAGTCGGAACTTTTGGCGAAAAAGTAAATATTGTATTCCATCGGATTCCACGCTTAGAATGCTGTACATTAAGGCGTGTTGAGAGCGCAACTATAAAAATCCTCAAACTCTCCTCGTGACAAAGTACAGAAAATAAACTTATTTCGTGTCCGGCTTCCAGTTCCTTTTTAGCATACACGTTAGCCTTGCACTTTCTCCGGTCGACCAAAACGCGCCTTCTTCTCACTCATTGATTGCCACTGGCGCAATGCTCTCTGCAATCGCAACGATATCGTCCTTATCCAACGAGGAATCATCCACAGAGAGAAGGAACCGCGCATTTCCAGCGTCCCAATTCAGCGATTTCCAGTTCCCTTTACGAATATAGAATGCATCATATCCGCTCACCTGGAGTAGTTCCGTTTCTGCATCTTCCGTATCAATATTCAGGCCTCCGGAGAACGTCTGCGAGAACGATATATACCCGCCATTTCCATTTTCATAGCGCACTGTCACCCTGCGGGTATTAGAAAAAATCTTTGGCCCATCAAAAACCGTATAGCCGTCCGGCAGAAAAGTAGGTGCATAAGGCACGAATACAAGTTCCATCTGTTCTGAATTTGCTGGTTCATAGTCAATTTGCGTATGAGTCGGAAAGATTTCCGATATAACTTTAAAGAACCATTCCCGTGCAGCGCTCACGGTCATAATGGTCGTACCAGCGGCAATGAGTAGTGCAAGGAAGAACACAGCGGCACGCCTTGCATAATGCACTATGCCGCGCATCCATGGCGAACGCTGCTCGTCATGGATGATGCGAAGTATCTTTCGATCAAAACGCTTCGGAATTCGATATTGAAATATTAATTCTTCATTCGACGGCAGCTTTTCCAGCTCCTCGCGGGCAAGATCCGCAAGTGCGCGTTCTAAAAGCTCGTCGCTCAAGCTTTATCATGTAACCTCCATTTCCTCCAGCGCTTTTTCCAATTTCTTCTTTCCTCTTTGTAAAATCTTCTTCACATAGTCAACGGAAAAGCCTGTAATGCTGGAAATCTGGTCAAGCGGCAATTTTTGCACATGCCGCAGCGTCATCACATCCCGATAGGTTGGTGGAAGAGAACGAAGCGCTTCCAGAATGCGATCATACGCCTCCTGCTGTTCCAACTCTGCACCAGGGCGGGCGTTTTCCGGAGTCTCAGACTCTGGAACATCTTCCCAAGGAATTACCGCCTCCTCTCTTTTCCCGGTACGGAGCAAGTCGATACAAGTGCTTCTAATAACTATAACGATAAAATGTTTCGTTTGGGGACAATTTATTTCTCCTATTTTCGAAAAATTTTTAATAATCCGGATAAAAGCCTCCTGGACGGCGTCTTCTATGGCCGTTTCTGTATGAAAATAGTCCCTGGCTATGTAGAACATAAGCTGTTTATATTGATGGTACAGTGCTTCAAACTTATGTTGATCTTCTTCTGAATCAATTAACAACAGCAGTGTTGCAAGCATGGAACCACCTCCCCATAAAATCGACTAAAATTGTTTTAATTATAACATACTCTTCTCAATAAGAGGGAGAAAAACTTCTATTTATATCCAAAGCAAACATATCTTGGCAAAAACTTATTGAAGAATCAAGCTTTGTATGGCCATCAATGTCTTTCATTTTCTAGATTGTCCTATAGGATTGCACATTTTTCACTCGCTGAGGACCATTTGTCAAACATAAATATATCTGTGGCTATTCTGAATGAGCCCAGAGGCGCAAACTCTTGAAATTCTTCCCCTCACAATACGGATGTAACGATTTGTTCATTCTTCATTTTGGTGTGTTCCTTGATCTAACATAAAAATCCGGAAAGGGATTTTTCAAAAAATCGGTTTTCTCTCAACATAAAAAGCGCTTGGAACCTTTTGGGATTCCAAGCGCTTTTCTATTACATGAACCTCATGGTCACAGCAATACTTTTTTCAAATATTGGCCGGTGTAAGACGCTTCCACCTTTGCCACCGCTTCCGGCGTACCGGTCGCGACAATGGTTCCGCCATTGTCGCCGCCCTCCGGGCCAAGATCGATGATATAATCCGCCGTCTTAATCAAATCCAGATTATGCTCGATCACCACGACGGTGTTTCCCGTATCCACCAGTTTTTGCAGGACTTCGATCAGCCGGTGAACGTCCGCAATGTGCAGGCCGGTCGTCGGCTCGTCTAGAATATAGATGGTTCGGCCGGTTGGGCGTTTACTCAGTTCCGTGGCCAGCTTGACACGCTGCGCCTCGCCGCCGGAAAGCGTGGTGGCCGGCTGGCCGATCTTGACATAGCCCAGGCCGACGTCCTGCAGGGTTTGCAGCTTGCGCGCAATGCGCGGCAGACTGGAGAAAAACGCCAGACCCTCTTCTACGGTCATCTCCAGAACATCGTAGATGCTCTTGCCTTTATATTTGATTTCCAATGTCTCCCGGTTATAGCGCTTTCCCTTACACACGTCGCACGGAACGTAGACATCGGGCAAAAAATGCATCTCAATTTTGATGATACCATCCCCCTGGCACGCCTCACAGCGGCCGCCCTTGACGTTGAAGGAAAAACGTCCGGAGGTAAAACCGCGCAGCTTCGCATCCTGCGTAGAAGCGTAAAGCTCGCGGATGTCTGTAAACACACCGGTATAAGTGGCCGGATTGGAACGAGGCGTCCTGCCGATGGGCGCCTGATTGATCTCGATCACTTTGTCGAGCGCCTCGATCCCCTTGATTTGCTTAAACGCACCGGGGCGGCACTTGGCGCCATTCAGATTGGACGCCAGATATTTATACAAGATCTCGTTGATGAGGGAGGACTTTCCCGAGCCGGACACGCCCGTCACGCAGACGAACGCCCCGAGCGGAATATCCACTGTAATGTTTTTCAGGTTGTTCTGTGACGCGCCCACAATACGGAGCTTCTTGCCGTTACCCTTACGGCGCTTCTCCGGGATTTCCACGCGCTTTACACCGCTGAGGTACTGTCCCGTGATCGATTCCGGGCAATTCACAATCTCCGAGGGCTTGCCGTTAAAGATCACCTGGCCGCCATGGACGCCCGCACCGGGACCAATGTCCACAATATGGTCCGCTGCGCGCATGGTGTCCTCGTCGTGTTCTACTACGATGACGGTGTTGCCCAAGTCACGCAAATGCCGGAGCGTCCCCAGCAATTTATCGTTATCCCGCTGATGCAAACCGATGCTCGGCTCGTCCAGAATGTACAGCACCCCGGTCAGGGAGGAACCAATCTGTGTGGCCAAGCGGATGCGTTGGCTCTCACCGCCGGAAAGCGTGCCGGAGGAACGGGACAGCGTCAGGTATTCCAAACCCACGCTCTGCAAAAAGCCCAGGCGGCTTTTAATCTCCTTGAGAATCGCCGCAGCGATCATGGCGTCGCGCTGACTGAGCTCCAGATGGTTGATGAAATCGAGCGCCTGTGTCACCGATTTTTCACAGAAGTCAGCAATGTTGACGCCGCCTACTGTCACCGCAAGACTCATGGGCGAAAGGCGCTTACCGCCGCAGGCATCGCACGGGATGGCGCTCATATAGCCTTCGATTTCTTCCTTGATCCAGTTGCTCTGCGTCTCGCGGAAGCGGCGTTCCAAATTGTTGATGATGCCTTCGAACTCCGTCATATAGGTGCCGCTGCCGTACTCGTTCTTGCGTTCCAGCTGAATTTTTTCACCCTTTGTGCCGTAGAGGAGAATATCGATGATCTCCGGCGGCAGATCGCCGATCGGCGTATCCAGCGAAAAATGATAATGCTTTGCCAGTGCGTGCATGTACATGGTGGCGATGGTACTGCCCTCCATCGCCCAGCCGCTGCCTTTGAGGCCTCCCTTACTGATCGAAAGGCTCTTATCCGGTAAAATGAGCGCCGGGTCGATCTTCATGAAGACGCCGAGGCCCGTACACTTGGAGCATGCGCCAAAGGGATTATTAAAAGAAAACATGCGCGGCGTCAGTTCTTCGATGCTCGCGCCATGTTCCGGACAGGCATAATTCTGGCTGAAAGTGTAGTCCTTCTCCGGTGTGCTGACCACCACGATGCCGCCGGCGAGCGAGGCGGCTGTCTCCACGGAGTCCGCTAGGCGGGAATGGATGCCCGGCTTGATGACCAAGCGGTCTACCACAATTTCAACGGTGTGCTTATTGTTCTTTTTCAGCTTGATGGTTTCCGCCAGGTCGTAGATGATTCCGTCCACACGCACGCGCACAAAGCCGCCTTTGCGGGCCGCTTCAAATTCCTTGACATGCTCCCCCTTGCGGGCGCGCACCACCGGCGCGAGGACCTGGATCTTCGTCCCCTCCTCCATCCGGAGCACCTGGTCCACGATTTGATCCACGGTTTGCTGTTTGATCTCCCTGCCGCATACCGGGCAATGCGGTACGCCGATGCGCGCATAGAGCAGGCGCAGATAGTCGTAGATCTCCGTCACCGTCCCCACAGTAGAACGCGGGTTCTTGGAGGTGGTTTTCTGATCGATAGAGATGGCCGGGGACAAGCCCTCGATGTAATCGACGTCCGGCTTTTCCATCTGTCCCAGGAACTGCCGCGCATAGGAGGAGAGCGACTCCACATATCGCCGCTGTCCCTCGGCGTAGAGCGTATCAAACGCAAGGGAGGACTTTCCGGAACCGGAAAGCCCTGTGAAAACGATCAGCTCGTCGCGGGGAAGTTCAATGTCCACATTTTTCAAGTTGTGTTCCCGGGCGCCCTTGATAAAGATATTTTTTGCTGTCATAGTGATTCCTTTCAAAACTTGCACTATTTACCGGATTGCAACGCCTTGATCTTATCGCGCAGATACGCGGCGTGCTCAAATTCCAGCAACTTTGCCGCCGCCTTCATCTCGCGCGTCAGCTGCTCAATCTGCTGTCTGCGCTCCTCGGCGGTCAAGCGTCTTCCCTTCTTGGGCTTTGCATCATCCTTATGACTGGAGATTTCCAGAATCTCGCTGACCTTCTTGACGATGGTTTTCGGCACGATGCCGTGCTCTTCATTGTATTTCATCTGGATGGCACGGCGGCGCTCCGTCTCCCGGATTGCCAGCTCCATGGAGGGCGTGACCGAATCCGCATACATAATGACCTGCCCTTTTGCGTTTCGCGCGGCGCGGCCGATTGTCTGGATCAGCGAGCGTTCCGAGCGGAGGAAGCCCTCCTTGTCCGCGTCCAGAATCGCTACCAGCGAAACCTCCGGGATGTCCAGGCCCTCCCGCAAAAGGTTGATGCCGACCAAGACGTCGTATTCGCCCAAGCGCAGGTCTCGGATGATCTCCATGCGCTCCACTGTATCGATATCGTGGTGCATGTACTGCACACGGATGCCCACGTTCTCCAAATACGCGGACAGGTCCTCTGCCATCTTCTTGGTCAGGGT
>DBFXIC010000016.1:0-3905 GCA_048455095.1 Anaeromassilibacillus sp. | reverse complement strand
TGCAGTCATGAGCTTGTCCCGGTGCTCTTTGATTTTCTCTTCTTGCTGCGCGCGCTCGTAGTCTATCGCACGCTGGAGCCAAGCATCGTAATTTTCCGCGATCTGCGCCGCTGTGTTGGCCGTGACACGCACCGGCAGGCTGTACTGGTCATACGTCCACAGGGTGATTTCCTGCCCGGTGGAACCGTCGATCTCTGTGCCTTTTGTGATGTTTGCGTAAAACGTCACCTGATTGCCTGCAATCTTAAAAGAAACCGGGGGCTTGGTTGGGGATGTAATTTGCATACGTCTTAACCTCCTTGCGGGGTGTAGGAGAGATAGGCGGAACCCATGTTAGAACTTGCAGTAGTTCCTACACTTCCACGGAAAATACCAGCGGAACTTCCTTCACTATAAGCCCCTCCTGTCGTCATATAGCGATTCGTCTCGGTTTCCGGCCAATAAAAACGATCACAGTAATATCCAAGCTCCTCGCGAATCGGGAGGTCGCTTGGCAACATTCCGTATTGATTTGACATGGTCATACCGGCAATCCAATCATCAGCTGTTACACGATAGGCAGGAGTCACGTATCCGTCATATTTGCTGCCATACGGGGCATGAATTCTATATGAGAAATCATCACTGGTAAATTCTATCCCGTCACAAGCCTTATTTATATTTCCCCAAAAATTTTCAATTCCAAGAAACTTTACGCCACTCGTCCCGTCTTGAGAACCCCAAAACATACCTTTTTGATTCATTGTCCCCGTCGTTTCCATAACGCCTGTCGCGGAGGTTCGCCCCTTGCCCAGCAACGCTTGTGAATCCAATCCGCCAAACAGCATGACAAACAACGCCTGCAGCAAAGTACGTTTGCTCCATTCCTGTTGTTGATACCCAGCCCCATTTGCTGTTGCATAACTGCGCCAGCTCGATAAGGTGTGATCTCGCGAAATTTTCGCTCCACTGAGCGATCTTAGCTTTCCACCGATAATAACTCCCTCATATGCTGAAACGTACATAGCCTGTTGTATCACACCGGTTTCGGATAAGAATGCATTGGCACAATAAGTATTATCCGGTGGAGAAAGAGAAAATTTACATCCGTTTTGAAATTTGTAATAAAACAAAGGAATTTCTATCATAACATCCCCATCATTTCCGGATGTGATATCCGCAGTCGAACCATCCGCTTTTTTACTAAAATCATTTGGATCCAAATAATATTGTACAATTCCATTTTTTAGCATACAGGGACGAATGTTTTTAAACAGCCAGCAATTTCCGACGGAACCTGGTTCGAACAATCCTCCCATCATAGCTGCTGGTGTCCAACCTGCTGCTCCACCCGTGTACTTTACTGTTTTAGAGTGATTTACAACTTCCCACCCAATTACATCTGTTTCTGAACTTAATACAATCGTTTCTCTTTGCGTCTGACCTCCAACAGCGGTAATCAGCGTCGCGCCACCATAATAAGCATTTGGGTAGTCTATTAGCATCACGTAATAGGTGTGGTTTTGCAGTACCTCAAATGTAGCGTTGCCTAAGGCGTCAAGCGGCTTGACGAGATACACGCCGAGCTCTTCATTGCGAATGCGAACGCGTGTGTTTCCCACGCTGCCGCCGTCTGCGGTCGCCACATGGATGATGAGTTTTGCCGCATAATCCGGCGCTGCGATTTTCCGGAACACATCATCTGGTACTGCGTCGGGTCCAAGCCCATACAACGCCGCCGTATCATCCTTGAGCAGCGTCGCCTTGTTGATCGGCGTGCCCTCTTCCGTCGGCTGGTCGGCCCGCTCCATGGTGTATACGTTTGTCTGGCCGGATACAGGTATGAATTTGACCCGGCCCGGATATTTCGGTACTCTGTCCTTCAACCGTTATACCTCCCCTGCGTAAAGATTGCCGCCGTAAAACCACGTAGCGGCCAATATTTATAATGATCTCGTTGAGATCCGCCAGAATTTTTTCCATGTTGTCGGCTTCCTGCCGGGCCTGACGGCCCATGCAGGATACCTCTACCTCTGTGTGCGTGTGAGAGCGCCTGCTATAATCTGATCCTGCATCGTGAGCTGGGCGCTGTGTATGTCAGCAGCGTTCATGAGCTTCCCGGTGCTCTTTGATTTTCTCTTCTTGCTGCGCGCGCTCGTAGTCTATCGCACGCTGGAGCCAAGCATCGTAATTTTCCGCGATCTGCGCCGCCGTGTTGGCGGCAACGCGCACCGGCAGGCTGTACTGGTCGTACGTCCACAGGGTGATCTCCTGCCCGGTGGAGCCGTCGATTTCCGGGGTTTCCACAACGTTGGCATAAAAGGTCACGGTGCTGCCGTGGATTTCAAGCGGGGCGCGCGGGGCGGCATTGTTTGTAATTTTCATGGCATCAACCTCCTTGCGGGGTGTAGGAGAGATAGGCTGCAATAATATCAAGATGCACCGTTTTTTCCTCGAACCATATTGCAAATATCCCGGCATAATCGCTTGTATAGCCTCCGGTTGCGGGAAAAGTGTCATAATTTTGATTAGATATATAAAATAGGTCACAAAAAGCGCCGTTTGAACTTACCGTTGATCTCGGGAACATTCCGTAGGCGTTTGAAACCCGCATTCTGTCAATCGGATTGTTTGTATGTATATCGGAACCTCCGATAAAGCTCTCGTCCGGTCTATCATATGGTGCGTGGGTATTATAATAATAAATATTTCCGGATGTTCTCCAACCTTTGCACCACTTCCACTTGTTCCCCCAAAAATTTTCAATCCCCAAAAATTTAACGCCATTGTTCCTTGTTTGATCTCCCCAGCAGAGCCCCTTTGTGTTCATGGTTCCGGTAGCGATCGATTTGTTATCACTCCCAAATCCTAAAAGAGCCTGAGAATCCAATCCGCAGAACATCATAACAAACATTGCTTGCAAGAGTGTACGTTTGCACCATTCCTGCTGCTGATAGCCGTTCCCATTTGCAGCAGCATAGGTGTCAAAAGATCCTATTACTTCATCCGATGTGATTTTGGCCCCGCTTAAAGATCGTAATTTACCATTATATACAACGCCTTCATATGCAGCCATATACATCGTCTGCTGTATCACACCGGATTCCGACGCAAAAGCATTCGCGCAATAGGTGCCATCGGGAGGAGAGAGCGAAAATTTACAGCCGATATAAGTAGTTCCATCTGCTGCTGTTTCTGAGTAAAATTTGTAATACACCAAAGGGAACTCAATCATCACATCGCCATCGTTGCCGGAGATGATGTCCGCGTCCGTGCCGTCCGTTTTTTTGCTGTAATCGTTCTGGTCAAGGTAGTACTGCACCACGCCATTTTTCAGCAGGCACGGCCTAATATTTTTAAACAGCCAGCTTCCGCCGAGGGACCCCGGCTCAAACGCATCGCCCACCATGCTGGCCGGTATCCAGCTTTTAGCGCCGTCCGTGTACTCCACCGTGCCGGTGCTCTCGTCGATGCGCCAGCCGATAATATCCGGCTCCGTGGGCAGGGTGATCGTCTTGCGCTGCACCTGGCCGCCGGTCGCGGGAATGAGTGCCGCAGCGCCGTAATACTGGTCCGGGTAATCGATCAGCACCGCATAATAGGTGTGGTTTTGCAGCACCTCAAATGTAGCGTTTCCAAGCGCGTCCAGCGGCTTGACGAGATACACGCCGAGCTCCTCGTTGCGGATGCGCACGCGCGTGCCGCCAACGCTGCCGCCGTCTGCGGCGGCGACATGGATGATCAGCTTGCTCGCGTAGTCCGGGGCCGCCAGCGCCTGAAAGATGTCGTCCGGCGTCGCGTCGGGGCCCAGCCCGTACAATTCCGCCGTGCTGTCCTTGAGCAGCGTCGCCTTGCTGATCGGCGTGCCCAGCTCCGTCGGCTGATCCATCCGCTCCATCGTGTATATGTTCGTCTGGCCGGATACG
>DBFXIC010000015.1:0-2693 GCA_048455095.1 Anaeromassilibacillus sp. | reverse complement strand
AGGTACCAATACCAAAATCAAGAGCGACAAAAACAACGGAAACAGAAACGCAATTTGAAGCGTTTGGCGTTCCGATTTCAATGTTACACCTTTTGGATTTTTGGCTATAGGGATCAAACTTCTTTTTTTCATCGCGCTTCTCCTTTCGTGCTGCCATATCGTAATGCGCCTGCCGCACAGGTTTTACCGGATTTTCAGAAAAATGCCTCTCAAGAGGCCGCCATGAGTCAGCAATTCGATCGTCCGACCCATTTGCCGGCCTCCCGAGAGGCTCAGACTTTATATAATCAGTTACAGGCGCCAAATTTTACTGCCGATCAGGAAATATACCCGGCTTCCCGATAAACTTCGGCCACTTCTTCATTGGCGATCTCCATCGCTTCTTCAGCACTGATTTGTTTGGCAAACACATCGGAGATATAATTGCTGACAATATCCGCCACCTCCGGCCACTCAGGGTTCAGCGGGCGGTATTGCGGCATAGCATAATTGGCCAAAGAGTCACGCATAGCGTTCAGCCAGGCGCCGTCGCCGACATCATTTTTCTCAATAAAATCGGCATTATTGTATACCGCCTCCCGGGACACTGTAACCAGATTCCCTTCCGTGCCAAGGCGCACCAGGGTCTCTTCGGACAATGCCCACTGCATGAAATGCCAAGCGCGCTCCTTATTCTTTGCATTCTTGGGGATGTTGACAGAGTGCACGTTCAACGGAGCACAGCGCCCTTCCGGACCGGCGGGGACAGGCGCAAAGCCCACATCCTCCTCGCGCGTCTTGGATTTTTCAGGATCGATATAATTGGGAACTATGGCCGCGCCGTCGATCCACATTGCAAGATCGCCCTGCTGTACCGACACGGTAATATCTTCAAAGTTACAGGTTGTCGCACCCGGGAACGAATAATTTTGAAGCAGATCGGCGTAATATTCCACGGATTCCACAACTTCCGGCGTATTCAAAGTAGGCGTCATATCGTTGGGGAAGTCCGCTACAAAATCGCCTCCCATAGAATACATGACCATCGGCCATTCCCAAATCAGGCCTTCTGAACCGCCCGCGCTGCGCGCGCCACGCATGCCGACCCCATAGACGCCGTCCTTGTGCAGCAGTTGGGCATACTCCCGCAGCTCTTCCCAAGTTTCAGGCGGCTGCTCTGGATCGAGCCCGGCAGCCTCAAACAAATCCTTCCGCCAGTATAGCAACGTGGTGAGGGAACATACCGGAAGGCCGTACAGCTTGTCCTCGTACCGTTGAGCGTCCACTGAAGACTGCATCAAGCCGTCCAAGTCCAGCAGCGCATCGTCTGTAATAGATTTATCAGCAATCAAATCGTCCAGCGGATACAACCAGTCATTGGAAGCGTACTGCAAAAATTGAGGGCTCATCAAATAAATCAGGTCATAAGCATCAGATTCTGAAGACATCTCCACCAGCATTTTTTGAAAATAAGTGTCGACTCCTAAAATCGTATAATTGATTTTCACACCATATTCTTTTTCGTAGTCAGCATAAATTTTTTGCATGGATTCCGCGAAATTCCCTGCCACGAACATAATATTCAGCTCTTTTTGTTCTTCCAGGCGTTTCGCCGCTTCCGAGACTTGCTCCCCACTTTCAGAGCCGGAGCCGGACACAGAGGCAGGTGTGCTGGAAGTAGCATTTCCGCCGCAGGCAGTCAGAGAAAGCATCATCAGAACAGCCATCATTAAAGAGAATAACCGTTGCATTTTTGTGGACATTTTTTTCCTCCTTTGTGAATCCTCCATTTTTGAAACGTCGTTTTATAGTTCCAGATAATCCCGCATCACTGCGGCCGCTTCCGAAAAATCGTAACCACCCCGGCCGTCTTTAAGCCCGGTACGCAGCAAATCCAGGGCTCCGTCCAAGGCAAAGGCCGGGCAATTCAAATCTTCATACAGCCTTTTAACATATCCCAGATCTTTCAGGCCAAAGGCCAACGCAAAATCCATACGATAATCACGGTCTTTTACCTTTTGGCCGTAGAATTGAAAAACGCCGCAATTGGTTTTCTGCTCACAAATGATATCGAACAATTTTTGCGTATCCAGCCCTAACTTCTCCATTAAAGGAAACATCTGAGAATAAGTGACTGCATACATTAGGCCAGTGAAATTCAACGCAAGCTTTACAAGGTGGCCGCTGCCGGCTTCGCCAATGTAATCCGCTCGGCTGGTAAATACTTCAAAAATAGGACGAGCAGCCTGAAAATCAGCTTCGTCGCCGCCCACCGTGACAGAAATGGTCCCTGCCGCCGCCATATCAGGGTTTCCCATCAAAGGCGCATCCAGCAAAATACCGCCATGCTTTTTAAATGCTTCGTGCAGCTTTTTGGTGGAAAGCGGATAACTGGTGGACAAATCGATCACGATTTTGTCCTTTACACCACAGGACAAAAATGTGTCGCACATAGCTTCCACCTGCACGGAAGATGGCAGTGAAAGAAGCACCGCCTCACTGCGTTCAAATAAGTCTGCCGGGTTGGACGCAAGCTCGGCTTTCCCTCGAAAATACTCCATGGCGTCGGCACTCACATCATATACCGCTACATCATGGCCTTTTTTGACAAAATTTTCGCATGCGCCACGTCCCATACGTCCTAAACCAATAAAACCAATTTTCATGTTAAAGACAACCCCTTTCCATAGTTTATGATATCCACCCATTTGCAT
>DBFXIC010000014.1:0-8329 GCA_048455095.1 Anaeromassilibacillus sp. | reverse complement strand
GGGCGCAGCATTATCCAGGAAGTAGCCCACCTTCTGATCCGCCATCTTTTCCATAAATTCCGCACGCAACGGGGTGACCGTCAGGCCTTCACTTTCGAACTTGACGCTGGGCGTATGACCCGCCTCATAGAACTGGCCTACGATTTCAGGATCGAAGAACGCTTCCACAAAGTCCGCAAAGAATGCCCGCATGGTCGGGTCGTTGTCATAATCCTTGTTGAGCGCCCAGCTGAAATCAACGGCATTGGTTCCATACTCACCCGGATAGGGGAAGACGCCCGTTTCAATGCCGGTGGCTTCAAAGTCCGCAATGCGCCAGTCGCCATCATAGGCCATGGCAACATCACCCTTGCCATATACGTTTGCAATGTATACAAGGTGGTCAATGCCAAGGACCGTCTTTACATCTCCCAGATAACCCGCGTCACACCAGCGCTTGAGAAGCGCAAAGGCATCAATCCAGGCAGTCTTAACGGATTCAGGGGTGCTTTCCTGGAAGTACCAGGCACGGACATCATCAATTCCAGCCGTATTCATCACGTAGCAATACATGAGCCACAGGATTTGACGGTTGGAAAGGCCGGCGTTGGCCAGCGGCAGATAGTCCGATTCCGCCTTGATCTTAGCCAAAGTAGCCTCCAGCTCTTCAAAGGTGGTGGGAATGCTCAGGCCCAGTTCCGCAAAAATGGCCTTGTTGTAGAAGAAACCGCAGGGGCTCATGGAGAAGGGAATGGAATAATACTTGCCGGGCGTGCGCTGGTTATTGAAAGACAGCGCGCCTTCCAAAGAACGTTCGACAAAATTGTGTTCCTCAACGATATCGGTGATATCGCTGATGTAAGGCAACAGCTCCTGCTGAAGCAGATCGTCCACAGAGAAGATTTCCGGACCGCTTCCGCTGGAAAGCTCCAGCTTGAGCTTAATGCCATGATCGTTGGCGTTGTCATCAACCAGTTCGATATTGGGCCACTTTTCCTTGAGCTTTTGAGCAACATTGGCAAAGATTTCGCGGCGCGCATCATCGGCAAGATGCCCCAACACGCGTACCTCTCTGCTGATATTGTAGTCAATTTCAGCTTCTTCCGCCATGGCGAAGGGGAGCGCGGCCGTCAGCAACACAAGTGCGAGTATGAGAGCAAGTACCTTTTTGACCATGATTGAGACCTCCTTGTTTTTCTTGTTCTTACTTATTGCATGCGGTGCTGCTGCGCGTAGAGGTCAAGCGCCCCGGCCGAGGCGCATTGTCCGTGTTCCACGTAGTAGCTGCCACATAGCGAACCCATTTTTGCCGCCTGCCCCAGCGGCAGGCCTGCGAGCAGACCGGCGCACAGGCCGGCATTGAAGTTGTCGCCTCCGCCTGTTGAGATTTTGGGAATTTGCACCACATGGTTTTCAAAACGCCACGACGTGCCTTCTCCAAAGGCGCAGGTGTCCTTTAAATGATGAAATACAACAGCGTATCCATCCAGCGCTGCAAGCAGTGCTTCGCCGGTAATTGTTTCCGTATTCAGCAGTGCCTGGCCCAGAGCGTATTTTTCATTTTCGTTCAGGCTTATCACAACCTTGCTTCTCTGGCCGCATAACCGCATCGTACATGCAACCCGCCGCAGCTCGTCGCCCGTTTTGCGCGCGCAATCCGACAGATCGAAGAAGATCCATTCCGGAAAGCCGCGTTTTTCAAATACGTGTTCGATCACCCCTTCCCACAGTTCCTGCGCGTGCGCAAGCTCGCTCCAATTAACAAACGCTGCAAGCGAACACCCTTCGTAAAACGCCTCAACCGCTTTAATGCCCACCCGTGCCTCGACCATCTTCCAATCCAGCGCGTTGACATCCTGATTGAGGGCGCACATCAGCTTGCCATCCTCAAATTCATAGGAAACAGACTGGCCTGGATTGGCAAGTGTGAGCACCTGATCATCCGGGAACGCTTCTTTAAATAATGGATGAATCTGCGGATACCCCACGGTTCCCATCAGGCGCGTATCCACGCCTAGCGCCAGCAGGCCGGCCGCCATGTTGGGCGCGTTTCCGCCGATCCGTTCCATAAGCGGGTCCAGCTCAATTGAAGCGCTTTTTCCGCTTCTGGCAGACACAAACGCGCCAAACTCATCCAGTGTGCGGAAATGCTCCGGATGGTTCCCGATTGTCCCCTGGCGTACCGGGCGCACCAGCATATCAATAAACCCGTCAAAGCCAATGACAACCCGTTTTGAACCAAGATTTTCATGCCAATGGGCAAGTCTGAGGGCAAAATCCTGCAAGGTATTCAGCTCGCTTCCATATAATTTATTAGTTAACTTTATTAAGTAAAACGGTATAAAAAGATGTTGTTCTTATCCTTCAGAAAACAAATCCTGGAGCTTCTGCTCCATAGCCAAAAGTGCCGCGCCCACAATGCTTGGCTCTGGACAGAGCTGCTGCTTGCATACCAGGTGACAACTGCTGAGCCGTCCCAGATACCGGTTAACCGCATCCGTCAAAAGGTTTCCCAGCAGCCGCGTGGTATAGCCTCCCAACACGACGGTATCCAGATCCAGCAGGCTGTTGATATTTGTTATGGCAAGGGCCAGGTAGCCTCCTACCTCATCGGCGAGCGCGCAAAGCTCCTTTTGATGGCGTTGGACATCGTCACCCTCTTCCACAATTTGCTTGAGAAAAGGATACCTTGCACACAGGGTTTGCAGGCCGATCTTGTCTTCCAACCAGCCCCGCCGTGCAGGGTCGGTTTCAAAGTTGCGGTCAAAGACCATAAAACCTATCTCACCGCCAAAATTCTGATGTCCGCGGCACAGCTTTCCCTGTATGATTAGCCCGGCACCAAGGCCGGTTCCCAGAGAAACATACAGAAGATCTGTCGCGGCAGCCTGGCCGCTGATAGCATATTCTCCCAATGCTGCGGCATTGGTATCATTTTCGAGGTACAGCGGAAGGCCAAGGCGCTGCGAAAGCCCGGCAAGTATGGGCTTGCAGTCGACATCCTCCAAAATACCCACCGTAGGCGCGGCGGAAACCGTCACACGATCCACATCGACGATAGCCGGTACACCCATACCAACTCCGGCAATCCGGCTGTGCGGCACGCCTGACTGACTGATCACCTTTTCTACCAAAGAAAATAGCTGATCATTGACCACCTCTTGAAAGCGCCCCACAACCCGTTCCTGAAAAACCCGCTGAATCCTTCCTCGCAGATCCACCATGCCTGCCCGCAGATAATCGCCTTCATACTCAATACCAACTGAATAATATGCCGACGGCTCAAAGCGCAGCATCTGCGGCTTTCGGCCAATGGCCGTTACGCCGTCTCCCGCCTCTGAAACAATGCCCTTTTCCAAAAAGTAAGCTGCAATTTTCATAACGGTGGGCATGCTGATGTTAGTGATCCGCGCAATTTCAGAGCGCGAAATAACCTCCTTTTTCTCCATCAGCCGATACACGCTCTGCCGGTTCAACACTTTCAAATCTGTCGCCAGATAGGGTTTCATCGCAGCTTCCTCATTTACTTAATCAACTTTACTAAGTTGGATTATAACAGTCCACATAGACTTTGTCAACCCATAAATAAAAAGAGGCTGCATAATGATCTTCTTTCCTGAACTTACCCAATGCTTGATTTTAGACCGGGAAGATGCTATAATCATCATGTCGTTATCCCTTTTAGTTTGCCAGGAGGGATCTTATGGTGCTGGACAAAACACCCGCCTATGTGCGTGTGTATAATACGTTAAGGGGTAGAATTCTGGACGGAGATTATGCTCTGGGTGAACTTTTGCCTCCGGAGCCTGAGTTGGAAAAACAGTTTCTTGTCAGCCGGACAACGGTCAGAAAAGCCGTAGAGCTGCTCTCGCGTGAAGGGTTGGTTGAAGCAAAGCAGGGGCGCGGAACACGGGTGCTGGATTATCATACCACTCAGAACATCAACGAGGTCTCCTCTCTGTCCGAAACTTTGGAACGTAAGGGCTGCAAGGTCTACTGCAAAAACATGTATATCGATACCGTTCCCGCTTCCGCGCGGGTAGCGGGTGAATTGCACATTCAGCCGGGTGATCCGGCTATCCTTATTCAGCGCTTGCAGATTGCCGATGACCTGCCCATTGCCATCTTCAAAAACTATCTGATTCCAGATCTCGTGCCCGGCATCCAAAGTTACTCGGGAAAATTCTCCCGCCTTTACGACTTTCTGGAAGAACAGTACGGGCTTTTGATTGACGCAGCGCGCGACCGTATTTCTGCCCGCTCGGCCACGTTTGAAGAGGCGTCCATGCTCGATGTACCGGTAGGTACGGCGTTGATCTATCTGGTACGTGTATGCTACAGCAGCGGACGCATCGTTGGTTCGGACCACTGCCGTATTCTAGGAAGCCGCTATGAGTTTGAGGTACAGATGACAGGGCGGCGTCCCAAAGCGCAATAACATCATGATCTTTTTGGTCCAGTCTGAATGACTGGGCCTTTTTTATGTCCATCGATAAGGCAAATACGGATAAAAATCAACCCGAAAAGAAATTTTTCACAACTATCGACAGTGAAACATAATGACGTTATAATGTAAATACGATTTGGGGATAACGAACGGAGGGACCATTTCATGAATACTGCGGAGATCCTTGAAACTATTCATCGCCGGGTGGATATCAGCGGCGTGCGTGCAGATGTAAGCATGGAGGAACTGCGTAAAATAGCAGCTGCTGCCAAGCATTACCGCTTCGTATGCGCCTTTGCCCTCCCCTGCTTTACGCCCTATCTGCTGAGCTTTCTCAGGGACGAACCGGATATCCATGTGGGTGCTACCATCGGTTTTCCTTCCGGGGCCGATACCACATTTCTCAAGGTAGCCAGCGCCAAGGAGCAAATTGCCATGGGCGTGGATGAACTGGATATGGTCATCAACATTGGCGCTGCCAAAAGCGGCCGTTTCGATCTGGTGGAAAACGATATTCGCGCCGTGGTAGAGGCCGCCGACGGCCGTTATCCGGTGAAAAGCATTCTGGAGGTCGCCTACCTTACGGACGATGAAATCCGGCAAGCAAGCGAGGCGGCCGTACGCGCTGGCGTAACCTACGTCAAAACGGGGACAGGTTGGGCAGGAAAGCCCACAACGGTTGAAACCATTCGCCTGATCAAGAGCACCATCGGAGACGCGGCAAAGATCAAAGCCGCGGGCGGCGTGCGCACGCTGGATACGATGCTGGAGATGATTGACTCCGGATGTGACCGCTTTGGCATCGGCCTTCGCTCCATCATGTCCATCATGAAAGAAGTGGATGCGCGCCTGGGGCGCGAGGATGATTTCTCGCTGGAAAGCTGCGAAAACGATTTGTATTAAGTCTGGCCAAGGAGGCACTAAAGATGGCATATATTCTTTCTTATGATTTGGGAACCGGCGGCACCAAGGCGTCGCTGTATGACGAAAGCGGCCGTTCCCTGGCCAGCACCTTCGTTTCCTGCGACACCTATTATCCGCGTGAGCAGTGGCACGAACAGCGCCCTGAGGACTGGTGGCGTTCGGTGGTTGAAAGCACGCAGTCGCTACTGAGCAGCGCTCCCGTAAATCGCAACGAGATCGCTTGCCTGGCCGTTTCCAGTCATAGCCTGGGAGTTACGCCCGTAGACGCGAAGGGAAATCTGCTTACCGAAACTACGCCTATCTGGTCCGATGGGCGTGCCGGGGTACAGGCGCGCAGGTTTTTTGAAAGCGTAGATGAGCGCACCTGGTATCTCACCACCGGCAACGGCTTTCCGGCTGCCAATTATGGCATCTTCAAAATCATGTGGCTTCGGGACGAGCATCCCGATATTTATGAGCGCACGGCATGCTTCCTGGGCACAAAGGACTATGTCAACCTGCGTATGACCGGCGCGATGGTGACCGATCACAGCTATGCCTCCGGCAGCGGTATCTACAGCCTGCGCGACCGCCGCTACGTGGAAGAATACATCAACGCCTCCGGCGTGGATGCCGCCAAGCTTCCCCGCATTGTGGAGTCGGCTGAAGTTATCGGCACCCTTACCGAGGAAGCCGCACAGCTCATGGGTCTTCCCCAGGGCGTGCGTGTGGCCGCCGGCGGCGTGGATAATGCCTGCATGTGTCTGGGTGCAGCCTGCACGCATGATGGCGACAGCTACACCTCTCTGGGTTCCTCGGCATGGATTGCCGTGGCCTCCCATGAGCCGGTGGTTAACGCCGACCGCCGCCCCTATGTCTTTGCGCACTGCATTCCGGGCATGTTTGCCTCAGCCACCAGCATTTTTGCGGCCGGAAACTCCTTCCGCTGGTTCAAAAACACGCTGTTCAGCCATCTTGAAGAACAGGCAAAGCGCGAGGGAACGGATGTGTATGACCTGCTTACAGCCCTGGCCGCCACGGCCCCGGCTGGCAGTCACAAGCTGATCTTCAATCCCAGCCTGGCCGGCGGTTCCGGTCTGGACCGTTCCAGCCACGTGCGTGGCTGCTATACGGGGTTGACGCTGGGTCATACCGCTGCCGATATGGCGCGTGCCACGCTTGAGGGCATCTGCCTGAACCTGCGCCTTGCCATGGATGTGCTGGAGGCGCAGACGCCGCTGTCGGATGAAATGCTCATCGTTGGCGGAGGCGGCAAGAGTCATTTCTGGCGGTCGCTGTTTGCCAGCATTTATGACAAAACCATCATCCAGACCAATGTCGGTCAGGACGCCGGGTCCCTGGGCGCGGCTGCCGTGGCTGCGGTCGCCTGCGGCCTGTGGGATAGTTACGATCGCGTGCGCGACATCCATACCCGTCTGGACGCCATTGCTCCCAATCCTGCCGAGCGCAGCGTCTATGCCGCCATGTTGCCGGTTTTCCAGCGCATCGCCGATCTGCAAAGCGACGTGAGCGACCTGCTCCACGACCTCAACGTCTGAATCCGCGGATGCGGAAAAAATAGAAACACAACAAGGAGGCACCCATCATGAAAAAACTGCTCGCGATCCTCTTGACGGCCGTTCTCTTGACCGCTTCGGCCGCTGCCGTGGCTGAGGACTTCTACGCCGTCTCCCTGGGCTGGGCCGAGAACGCCTCCGGCCAGCGTCAGAAGACCGGCTTCACCGAGTCCTTTGAAAACTATGGCTGGACCAACTACTCCATCGTGGACGCCAACTACGACCCCGTTGCCCAGACCGATCAGATCCGTGCCTTCATCGCCAAGCAGCCCAAGGCGCTGTTCATCACCCCCTCCGATCCCACCGGCATTGCCGAAGTGGTGCGTGAGGCCTGTGACGCTGGCATCTCCGTGTATCTCTCCGACGGATTTGTTTCCGGCGCAGATGCTGTGAGCACGGTGCTGTTTGACAACTATGCCTGCGGCAAGACCACCATGACCTACCTGCTGGATACCCTCCAGGCCAAGTACGGCACGGAAGAGACCATCAAGATCGGCATGATTGAGCTGCCCTCCAACGAAAGCTGGCATCAGCGTGACCTGGGCGCCCGCGACGTGCTGGAGCTGGAGAAGTACGACAACATCGAAGTTGCCTATCAGTGGTCCTGGGACTCCACCGGCGCTGTGACCCCCTCTGCGACCATCAGCACCTGGCTGGCTGCCGACACGGCCAACGAGCTGCGTGCCATCTGGTGCGCCCGGGACGGCGCGGCCTTTGAAGGCCTGGTGCTCACCGGCGAATCCCGCCCCGAGATCCTCTACACCGGCTGCGACGGCGGCGAGGAGTGCTGGACCTACATGCTCAACTACCCGGATTCCTTCATCATGTCTGCTGGCGAAAACATTTACGACATGCCCCGTTCCCTGGTTGATTACGCTGCCGCCTATAACGAGGGCGAAACCGTGCCGCGCCTGGTGCTCGTGCCCGGCTATGCCGTAACCAGCAAGATGATCCAGGACATCGACAGCGTGCGCGACTACAAGGTTGGCGACAAGACCATGTGGGAGCTGCTCCTGGACTACGACCTGCCCGGCAATGTGGACCTGCTCAACCAGGGCCTGACCGAAAATGGCCTGGAGCCCGCCTGGGTGCCCACCATCTGATGATTCTCATGAAAGCGCGGGAAGCGGGAAACCGCTTCCCCGCATTTTTCCAAGCGGAGGGTATACGATGCGCTACAAGCTCGAAATGAAAGGAATCGACAAGAGCTTTGCGGGAATGCAGGCGCTTTGCGGCGCCAGCCTGACACTTCGGGAGGGGGAAGCCCGCGCGCTGCTTGGCATCAACGGCGCCGGAAAATCCACGATGATCAAGATTCTCTCTGGCGTCTATACCCGTGATGCCGGTGAAATCCTCATCGACGGACAACCCTGTCAAATTCATTCCCCCAAAGACGCTCTGGCCTGCGGCATTTCGGCGGTCT
>DBFXIC010000013.1:0-13725 GCA_048455095.1 Anaeromassilibacillus sp. | reverse complement strand
GTTAAGTTGTACGGAATCACGTCGCTATTATGAAATTGTCAAGGTACAGGTGTGAGCTTCTTTCTGCTCTACTATTACATTATAATAGGAAGAAACTCCTGATTCAAATGTGCGAATTTCAAAGCGACTGCGATCCACACATTTTCATTTACTTTTTGATGAGAAATCATTGTTCGATAAAATTCTTTGGAACCGTTCCTCATATGCGGAGGTAAGGATATCCCGTACTCTGTCTTTTGTATCCTTCGTTTCCTGCTGGCTAAAATATACCGTAACAGGAGAATCATTGATTTGCAGCCTCAAAGAAGGCTCATCAGCTTTTCTGACACCCATCAATTTTCATTCCCCCTTTTTCATTTTCTGAATCACCTCATAATCGAATCCGGGACGCTGCCCACAATAGGTACAGATATCTTTTTCCGTTTGCATCAGATCAACCTTACGTAAATAATAAGAACCTGTACCATAGAAGTTATTAGCACAGGCAGGGCAAAGACACATGATTAAGTTTTGCGGTACTTCTTCGATCAGGCCCACGCTGATGGCCAGCGCATGATTGATCCTGCGGATATGCTTTTCTTCCAGCCGCCCAATATATTCCTCCAGCCTTTTTTTATCAATAGTACGAAGCTGTTCCAGAAGAATGATAGACGGTAGGTTCAGGCAGTTTCCAGCTTTAAGGAAGTAATGAGTAGGCAGCTTTGCTTTGGCATTTACCTTACTTGAGATCGCGGCAACAATCACCGTGGGACTGTGGCGGTTGCCTACATTGTTTTGGATAATGAGCACAGGCCGGTATCCTTCCTGTTCAGAACCTACCCCCTGGCCCAAATCAGCATAATACATATCTCCTCGTAAATATGTTTTGTCCATGATATTGACCTCCCATTGAAATTTAGGCGGTGTTGCCCGCCTATGTAAAGGAGCCAAACAGCAAAACAGAATAAAGGCTGGGGAGATATAAAATCATTCTCCTGTTCCTATAAGCCCGCTCTGCTGTCCGGCTCTGTATTTCAAAGCAATCCAATTTGTCCCCGGCACCCCGGATTGCTGTGGGAAGTCATCAAACGGCTGGCCAGCTCGCCAGCGCCACGGGAATCTCACCCTCGCGTGGTTCTCACGCAACCGCCCCCATTGCCTGCGACGGACCACGGCATTCTGCCGCTTCAACGCTCGGACGTTAGGCTGGACGGGAGTATCTATCCGCTGCCGGTCATCGCCATACTGTGAGCTGCCCAGTATTTATAGCCTGCTGTTAACCGCTCCCTGATGATGAGAAAAACCGCGGACCAAAATCGTTAAATTGGTGGGGTCCCGTTGTCTCTTCCATCAGATCATCGCGCAGCCGCTATCGTGGCTTTAGCTTTCGCTAAAGCAGCGGGAAAGTGTTTGATGCTTGGATATTCATTTTTCAAGGAACCTGGGAGGTCAAAAGAACCCCCTCACTTGTCCAAAGGAAAAAAGTGAGGGGGCTATGCACAGAAATTTTAATTTTCCATGAGTTTTTTTAATTTCAGCAAAATCTTGCTGATTTTCCGGCTGATGCTGGACTGATTAACACCGTATTTTTCACTGAGTTCTACCTAGGATATTCCTTCAAAATAGTGCTGCCGGATCAATGTCTGTTCTTCCTCGGATAAAGCTGAAAGACAGTCGTGGAGCTTGTCCCACATAAGGCGGTTTATTGCCGTATCCGCAACATTTTCCTTTTTATCTGGTATGTAGTCCACGCCATTTCCGTCCTCTGTATCAAAGGCATCAATGGAAAGCAATTGCTCTTTTTGGTCCAGCTTTTTCAAATAGCGCACTCGTTCCCATGATTTGTAGAAAGCGTGGTAATCGGCTTCTGTTACCTCCATCAACATACCCTGAATTGGAATAAACCAGTGAGAGTCCATATATTGGCCATCTGCTTTGCGTACATTGCAAAAGTCTTGATAAGAGATGGCTTCGTAGCCATTGTCTGTGAGTATGTAAACCCGCTCCGGGGTTGTTTTCATTTATTTTCCCTCCAGTCTGAATTTTTGAAAAATTCAGACTGGAGGGAGGCCCTCGCCCGCTATGACATGCTATAAATCTCCATTTCCCGACAAAGGAAAAGCGCACCCGCCATACAGCGAATGCGCTCATTTGGTATTTCTTTCCATATAACAGATGAGGGGGCGAAAATATGCAGAAGTATGTCAGACAAAAAAAACACCGCAATCCCCTGAAGGATTGCGGTATCTGTATGATGGCTTATGAATTTATGGTAAGGCGGACAGAAGCCTGCCTTTCTTCCATTTAATTTCATCTGTTCCCCTTATGGGAGACAAGATGACAGGTATGTCGGCTTTTCCCCCGCATATTATATGAATAGGGGAATTATACTGAATGAATTTTAGATATTCCTTTGTGTTTTCTGTGTTTCTGCCGAGTTCCGCCGCAAGTTTAGACAGACAAAACTCACAAAAAGTCGCATGAAATCGGGCTTTGTTAGAGTTATGAAAATATGCTCGAAACTATGGTCTCCTTTCGCTTTATGAATTAACAAGGGTCGAACAATAATCGTAAGACAGACTATCGTTCGACCCATTTTCTATATGGATTTTTATATTTGAATGAGTTTCCCTCATTATTATAATTTATATTTTTCTGAGACTTCAAAACAGTATCCAACTTCACGGACACAGCGAATAGTAAAAGGCGCATTGGGAAGCACCTCATGCAGTTTACCGCGCAATCTGCTGATATGGTATCCTATTGTACCATTCTCTCCGCCAAACGATTCCTCTCCCCACACCCTTTGATAGATCTGTTCGTAAGTCAGCACACGGTCCTTGTTTGCAACCAAAAGGCTGAGAAGGTCATACTCTTTTGCCGTTAATTGTACTTCACACTGGTTGCAGTATATTTTGCGCTGCCCAAGATGGATCTCTATTCCAGGATGGGACAGAACTGTTTCCAGTTCGATCTCCAATTTCTTCAAATTGGGATGACGATGCAAAACCTCCACAATTTCATCAAAGACGGCAGAATCCTGATCCTGTAATTCAACAATAATGATACGTCCGATAAAGATCACATCCTTTCTGGGACGCCCAGACATCTCCCACGGGTGAAATCCAATCAGTCATTTAACAGGCAATTACTACAAGCCATGATATCTGCAAATTGATATGGCCAACAGCTGATCGCCGTATTTCACAGTTACTGCCGTATCACAACAAGGAGCGCCGTGAATCTACTTATGAAAAAACGTACTTTACAACACCTTTTAAATGACATGTGAGCCGCGAGTC
Organism: Anaeromassilibacillus sp.; assembly: GCA_048455095.1. Lineage (GTDB taxonomy): Bacteria > Bacillota > Clostridia > Oscillospirales > Acutalibacteraceae > Anaeromassilibacillus. The sequence continues at coordinate 10,444 of DBFXIC010000013.1, read as the reverse complement.
GAAAGAGGCCGGCTTTGCCAAAGTTATGACTTCTCCGCCGCCCGAATGGTTCTGTGCAGTTCACGGAACAGGACGTCGATATCTACCGGCTTTGAAACAAAGCCAGACATACCTGCCGCCAGGGCCGCATCTACATCTTCCTGAAAAGAGTTGGCGGTCATTGCAATGATTGGTATCGTTTGGGCGTCAGGCCGGTCCAGGCTTCGGATGGCTTTTGTTGCATTCAGCCCGTTCATCTCCGGCATCTGGATGTCCATGAGAATTGCCTGAAACTCTCCGGGAGTGCTTGCTTCAAAGCGTTCCAGCGCCAGTTTCCCGTTTTCCACCCGCTGCATATCGGCTCCCTGGGCTCCCAAAAGTTCCATGGCGATCTCCGCATTCAGATCATTGTCCTCTGCAAAAAGAATCCGGATGCCGTGCAGAGTCATGTCCGTTTTTTGGCAAAGCGCAGGCTGCTGACTATGTTCCCCAAAAGGAAGGGTAATCGTAAAATAAAAGGTACTGCCCCGGCCCAGTTCGCTGTGCAAAAGCAAATCGCCGCCCATGAGCCGCACGATGCTTCGGCTGATGGGAAGTCCCAAGCCGGTTCCCATGCTCTTGGAGGTGCTGGTTCCCACCTGCTCAAAGCTCTGGAACACACGCTCCTGGCTTTCTGGTGCGATTCCCACGCCGGTATCTATCACCTGGACCGTCAGCTCCTGACCAGTCTGGCCGGCGGGTGCGCCGTGTACACGAAGCGTAACGCTGCCGCCCTCATTTGTAAACTTGAACGCATTGGACAGCAGATTCAAAATCACCTGCCTCAAACGGACATTGTCGCCCAGATACGTTTCCGCACGCACGTTGCTCTCTATCTGAAACTCTAAACCACGGCGTTCGGCGTCCGTCGCCAGCATACTTTCAATATTATCCAGCAGTTCGTCCATGGAGAAGGGCGCACAGTTGAGTGTCATTTTCCCACTTTCAATACGGCTCATATCCAAAATATCGTTGATAAGGCTCAGAAGGTAATGTGAGGAAGCCTTGACTTTTCCCAGGTTGCGCTGTGCCTTTTCCGGCAGATCCGGAAGCTGTTCGGTCAAATCCGCCAATCCCACAATGGCGTTCATAGGCGTGCGGATCTCATGGCTCATGCGGGAGAGGAAATCGGTCTTGGCCCGGCTGTCCGCCTCCGCTTTTTCCAATCCCAACCGCATTTTAGCGGACCGCAGACGGAAGTAAAAATAAAGGCTCACTAAAAGTATGGTCAGTACCAAAAACAGAAGTACTACCGTGATTGCCAACTGGGGATTGGAAGCGACGATTCCAGACAGTGTGATATGCGTGTCCCCAATGGAGATCATATTCAAGCTGCTGATGGCTTCTTTTTCGGATTCCGTCATATTGTTGACGGCCTTATTCAAGATAGAGAACAGCGGCGAGTCCACCGGTTTGGAAACCGCAAAGGAGATCTCCGTATTGTTGTTTGGCAGGCTCACCTGAACCACGTTGGTGAGATTTCCCGTTCGAATAATGTTTTCTATATGGGCGCCTATCCCATAAAAGAAATCAATCTTTCCCCGGTTGACGTCGCTCAATCCCTCTTCGACGCTGTCGTAATATACGATTTCCTCCGCAACAATAGACTCTGATTTGATTCGGCCGTTCATCACGCCGCAAACCCGGCCCTCCGAGGGATAGGTGACATTTTTATTTCGGACCAAAATCGGAGCAAGACCGGCATAGGCTGTCGTTCTGGCTAACCCATGATCGGACGCGCGCGCTTCAGGACCCAGGAAAAAGCCCAGCATATCGGCTTTTCCCTCTTTTACCATAGTGATAGCGTCCATATAGGAGTCGCAGGTAAGATATGTGAATTGCAGGCCCGAATATTCCGTTACTTTCTTCAATACGTCCGGCACAAAGCCCTCATGATAATCGTCGATGCCCACGCAATACAGGGGGTGCCAATTATCCGGGACCGCAACGGTAACGGTGCCTTTTTCCGCGATGTACGATAATTCCTGCTCTGTTAAAACCGCATACCCGGTCATATGGTCCACGAAGTTCTTCTCTTGCTCTTTTTCCGAGAAGTCCGGGTCTGCGGCATAGATCTGCTCCAACGCCATATTTAACCCATCCAATATCTCCTGGTTATCTAGCTGGGTGACGATGTAATGGGCCTGGCCTCCGAAGGACGCCGCCGCGTATAGGGTATCCGGCATATCCGTGCCATAGCCCAGCAGCAGGTCCACCTCTCCACTCTCTAATCGATTGTATAGATTACCATTTTCAAGATCATCCCGGCTGTAATAGCGAATCTCGCAGTCCAAAGCCTGAATGGTCAGCCAGTCTTTGAGCCGTTGGATATTCTCGGTGGATCGGTCATACACGCCGATGGTTTTGCCGTTCAGCGTCCCCGTATCATAACTGCGGATGGAGGCGTCATCCTTCCTGGCCATCAGCTTTGCCTGCGTGTAGCCGCAGTTATAGTCCGGGTAGGCAAACATGTCTTCCAGGCTTTCGCTGTAAAAGGTTCCGCCCATCAGATCAAATTTTCCATCCTGGAAGTCTCCCACCGCATTGCTCGTGGAGACATATTCATATTTCCAGCCGGTGTACTTGGAAATCTCGTTGAGATAATCTACTACCACACCGGCAGGCGAACCATCCTCTGAAAGAGAAGTGTAACCCTCCGCATTGGGGAAGGCCACCCGCAGGACAGTTTCCTCTGGCTCCGCCGCGGCCGCACAGGGAGAGAAAAGAGATACCACAAGAAACGCCGATAGAAAAACTGCGGCAAGGCGGCGGATACCTCTCTGTAATTGATGTTTTATCATATAGTCACCTCAGTTGGCGCTCCTCAAGCCTCAGCTTTTATAACAGCGCGTTTTTTAGAGTCGTTTTCAGCACATCCAGATCGATGGGCTTGGCCACATGGGCGGTCATACCCGCTTTCAGCGCGGCTTGCACATCCTCGGCAAAAGCATTGGCTGTCATGGCGATGATGGGGATCGTGCCGGCATCTTCCCGGGTCAGCGCCCGGATGGTTTTTGCCGCCTCGTAGCCGGTCATCACCGGCATCTGAATATCCATGAGGATCGCGTCATAGGTCCCCGGCGGGTTGGCCAAAAATGCCTCGACTGCTTTTTTACCATCTGTTTCTAATTGCGATCCGGCGCCATGTATCTCCAGCAAACTCTGCAGAATCTCTGCGTTGATTTCATTGTCCTCCGCGATCAGGAAATGGCGCCCTCCAAGGATATCTGCGGCTTTTTCAGAGATATTCGGCTGTTCTTTTTCGTTTGTGCCTGCCGGGGCTTCGGTTCCCGCTTCAAACTCTAAATCAATTTGAAACAGGGAACCCTTGCCCTCCTGACTTTCCGCGGAAATCGTTCCGCCCATCCGCTCCACCAAACCTTTGGTGATGCTTAGCCCCAGGCCAGTACCCTGCACGCGGCTTGCGCGCATACCTCTGGCAAAAGGCTCGAAAACATGGGTAAGAAACTCCGGCGACATTCCCATGCCTGTATCCCTGATTACGAACTGGTAATGCGCACAGTTCGCGGCAGGGAGTTCATCCACGAAGAAATCCACTTGGCCGCCTTCCGGCGTAAACTTCACCGCGTTGCCCAGAATATTGATGAGTATCTGATTGATCCGCAAGCCGTCTCCATAAAAGTATTCATGAAAGATAGTTCCGATTTTCACATGGAACTGCTGATGCTTTTCAAGCGCCTGGGGCCTGACCATCGTGCAAACCTGTTCCACCAGTTCGTTCAAGGAGAGACATTCCCGATTCAGCTCCATATCCCGGTGCTCGATCTTGCTCATATCCAGAACATCGTTGATCAGGTTCAGCAAGTGTTTGGAGGAAAGAGAAATCTTTCTAAGACATTCTTTTACATAATCCGGGTTCTCCGGACGGCTGAGCGCCAACTCCGTCATACCCATGATGGCATTCATTGGGGTACGGATATCGTGGCTCATGGTGGAGAAAAAATCAGTCTTAGCCTGGCTGGCCTGCTTGGCCAGAGAAAGCGCATCTTCCAACTTCTGCTTATTTTTCCTTTCCTCCGCCAGCATTTCCGTAACGTCTGCACGCACGATACACACGGTTCGGTGATTCCGGTCGCCCCACAGGATATTGATCTTTTTGTACTGAAGATGATCTTCTCCCTGATAGGCATATACAAAATCATAGCCCAAGGGATGCTCCTTTAATTGCTCCAGTATGGTATTCAACAGAAACCGCTGCCGGACCTCGTCCATATTCTGTCCGGCTGTATTGTAGGGGGCCAGACCGGCCTGAATGCGAGAATCACAGTCCTCAAAGGTCAAGGGGGAGAGAGCTTCCAGCACCGTCTCGCGCGTGTGCATGACCATCCGCTTCGTACTGATATCAATAAAAGAGGCGATTTCAAAGGTATAGGCCAGCATATTTAAAAGGCTCTGCTGTTCTCTGACTGTTTCCGTTACATCCATCTGGGACAGCCCCACCCTGCCCAGCCGCAGGTCAATCGCAAATACGGTCATGCGCTTGACTTTAATATTTTCATCCTCATCTACCATGGAATAATCGAAGCTGTACGAGCCGTTTTCTTTCAAATGTCCCAGTATGTAGTCGGTATTCAAGTGTTTTCGATAAGCGTCCCGATCTTTTGGCAGGATGCAGTTTTCCAGCAGGCGGTCTTTCCACTGGGTATAATCGCCGCCCTGAGACGACGGCACACCGGCCGCATGCCAATCACCGGCAAACACCGTGCAGCGATCACTGGGTATATCCAGAACAAGAATGTGGTCATACCCGATATCCGATAAGCGCTGCGGCACCAAATCGGCCACTATTTGCTCCGTGATATCGTTTACGGACAGGATGCCGGTAAGGTCCCCGCTGTCCGGATCTTCCACCAGATTCACCTTATACTGTGCATAGCGTCCCACTCGTTCGCCTGGAAATTGGGTCAGGCAGGTAAAGATCTGCTCCAGTTCTTTTCGGCGGTAGGCCTCCAGCAACGGAGCGGAGAGATACCGATCCAAAAATGTTTGCCGGTCCCCATCGTCCACGATCATCTGTGAAATGGCTGTAAAGAACGACTCCCGGTCCATGCCAAGGGATTTCATGGAACCTGAACTGGTAAAATCATTGATCTCCAGAATTTTATTTTGTGTGATGTTGCAGTGCCCAAGCACCAGCGTATTCTCTCCCGGCTCTTGATAATGCTGCAGGATCAGCTTTTTAAATTGCGCTCTGGTCCGCTCCTGTTCTTCCCGTTCTTTTGTAATATCCCGAATATAGCAGTATTGACGTAGGCCGCCGTCCTCGTCAGGCAGCATCGTCAGCGTATTGCTTACCCAAATATACCCGCCTGTGCCGTCCAGCAGACGGTAGGTGAGTTCATAGTGGCGGTCTATGTTGGCAAACGCCTCTTCCAGTTCCGCCTTGATCCGCTCCACATCGTCCGGATGGACGCCGCCCAGCGCATCCTGCCTGTAGGTTTCCCAGGCCTGATCCAACGAAGTATGCGTCATATCCGCAAAGCCGGGAGATAAATATTCCGGCGTGATGATCCAGTCTTTATGACGGCGTACTACGCTCACACCGCCGGGCAGGCTGTCCGCCAGAGTTTGAAAGTATTCTTCCAGCCGTTTTTTCTTCTGTCGTTCCGCCTCCTCCTCGGTCACATCACGGAGAAGCTGGATGAAGGCCGGTTTTCCATTCCAATTTGTCGCCCGGCTATGGATACGATAGAGCCGCTGGTTCCAGGTGGATTCCACCTCTCTGTCCTCTCCGGTCACTCCATCCCGGAGGGCGCAGCATGGGCAAGGCGTTAACCGTCCATGAAACACCTCATAGCATTTTTTCCCAACACAGCCGTCCGTATTGGGAATTAACTTTTTGGCCTCATGAAAATAGAGGATCTTATGGCTCTTCTGTTCCACTACGCAGAGAGTGTCGGCCGCTTCATCAGCGATTTCCCGATACATCCCCAACTCGGCAGCCAAAGCTGCTTCAAGATCAGTGCGTTCTCTCATTTTATTGTTCCCTCCGCTTCCATCTGTCTTGACAGCGTCTCCAGCCGCAGGAATTCCTGCTGTATCGCCTGATACAAAGCGCGGTAATCCGCTTCAGGGTCCTTTCTGCGTAACGGCTCAACGATTTCACAAACCGCGTCATATAGAGACGCCAGTCCGAGGTTGCCTGACACTCCCTTTAGAGTATGTGCCGCATCAAATGCCGCGTCCAGATCGCCCAGAGTCAGCGCGTCCTCCAGTTTTTGAAAATTTTTATCCTGGAACACCTTGGGAAGCAGACGGCAAAACAACATTTCATTCCCCATCAAACGCCGCATCGTGCCTTCATAATCCCCTCCGCAGGCCGCAAGAAATTCTTTTGCATCCATCATTCAGTTACCTCTTCTTTCAAAATTTGCGGCCAACTTACATTCCTCCGACCGGCTTTGTCACATATGCGCTCCCTACGCCTTATATCTGGTGATGTTCTGACAGGCGATCATGCAGGCGTCCACACCGTCCCACTTTATAGTAGATGCCTCCGCCAGATTCCAAATCTTCAATCTGGAATTATAAAGCTCCATCTGCTCCGCCCTCTCCGGACAGGCCAGTTTTTCCTTCATCGGGCACCGCTCACAAGGCGTGCCGCGCCCAAAAAGCGCCTCATAACAGCATGTGCCGACTTTAGCGCCAGGAAGCAAACGCTGTGCCTGTGCATTGAGGTACTTGAGCGTATAGGTATCCGGGTCCACCACATAAATCCAGGAGCTCTGTGCATCCAATAAAGAGCAAAGGTTTTGATTGGCATTTGCCAGACTGTCCTGCGCACGCTTCTTGATGAGAACAGCGGACAGCCATTCTGACAAAAAGCTCAAAACGCTGATCTGCCCCTGCGTCCACCGCCTTTTCCTCGCACTGTCAAACCCGATGAAACCCGTAAACTCCGTGCCGTCAAAAAACGCGCAGCCAAGCACAGCCTCAGCGCTGCGGGCACGAAGCAGCTCAAGTTCTCTCTCCGGCAGCATATCAACATCGGGGCAGTTAAAGATTCCGCTGGCGTCAAGCAAATGATTGGTGGCCTGAACATCGTAATACGGCAGATGCGGAAACTTTTCTTTCAGCGGAACCGTCCCATCTGCGCACCACTCATAGATTGCCTTCTCCTGGCTGCCTTTTCCCACGCTTTCTACCAGATAGGCACGATTCACCTGATACTTCTGCCCCAGCAGCGAAAGGACGCTTTGTATTGCCTGTTCCATATCCATCGCTCCGTACAACACCCGAAAAACCTGCTGAATCGTCTCCACGGTATCCTGTTCATAGGTCTCATTGGATTCAATCCGGGTCGTTGCAATCATCCGTGGATGCCCAGGAGAATCCCCCCACTGCTCCATGATATCTTTATCATAGAGCGCATACCGATTTTTTCCCTGTGCCTTGGCTTGATACAGCGCCTGGTCGCAGCAGTGGAACAGATTCTGAAATTCACGGGCGTCCTCTGGAAAGTAAGCAAGTCCTATGCTGCAGGACAGGACAAAACTGCCCAGCTTTTCCCGCAAAACGTCCCGAATCCCCTCAATGAGTTCCCCCGCCCGATTGCAGGGCCCATTTTTGCTGGAAATATCATTCATGTAGACCAGAAACTCGTCGCCGCCGATGCGGGAAAGGATATCGCCCGGACGGAACATCAGCCGCATCTGCGCAGCAACTTCCGCCAATACTACATTACCAAACAGGTGCCCAAAGGTATCGTTCACCATTTTAAAATTATCCAGATCAATGATCATCATGGCGGATTTGCAGTCCGGCTCCGCTTTCTCAAAAATATGCTGAATCCTGCGCTCGGTAGCTTCCCGGTTAAACAGATGGGTGAGGGGATCTCGCTCAGATTTGTCGATCAGATCCTGAACGCGCTGCTTCTCCATGCAGATATCTAAAATCACGCCTACGGCCTTAACCGGTTTCCCGTTTTGGTCAAACTGGGTGGTGGCGCGCAGCCGGTTCCAAATATATTGCCCGTCAGCATTTGCAATGCGCAGTTCCGCCTCCCCATAGGGTGCACCGGAGGAGACGCTGTGCATCAGGTTCAAAAAGGCGGGAACATCCTCCGGATGAATATGGGATGAGTTGGCAATATACAAATCGATTTCTTCAGAAATAGGCGTATATCCATATTTCTTTTCCCAGTTCGCGGAGTAAAGGATCTTGTTTTTTCGAATATCCCATTCAAAAATAATGTCGTTGGACTGCTCCATAATGATCTGATGCCGCTCCATGCTCAGCCGCAGTTCTTCCTGTTCCTGTTTGGTCTTGGTGATATCGGTCAGGATCGTATTGATATATTCCGTACCATCCGGCTTTGTCAAAAGCTGACTTTTATCCAAAACCCAAAGAATACGGCCACCTTTGGTCTGAACGCGGTACTCTGTTTCAAAGACATTTTTTCTGCCGAGCTGTCTGTGGATATTTTTCAGCAAAGCTGCCCGGTCCTCTGCGCAGACCAACTCTATATAATGATTTTGAAAATGAGATGTAAGCTCTGCCCGGCTGTAACCCAGCAAAGCCACAAAACCGTCGTTGATATTCAAAATCGTGCCATATTGATCGTAGGCGCACTGCATCGCGGCTACCAGCGCATTGGCCTCGTTAGGCAGCCGGGCGATATTTTGCTCCGGTGTATCGCGCGATTCCTCCGGCGCTTCTTTCCAGATAATCATGATTTTGTGAATCGCCGGGTTATCCGCCGTGATGCGCAGAGACGTTGCTTTATACCACACAAAATCTTCCGACGCACCGCGTAGGATGCGGTAACGGCGCGTCTTTGTCAGGCTGCCGCTGGCTATAAAATCATAAAAATAGGTTTTAGCATCAAACCCCGCCTGATCATCCGGATGGGTACAGTGCAGGATGAACTCATTATAGACATCAAAAAATGACCCGTCCGTGCTAAGCATATCAAAATCACTATTCTGCTTATAGGTGATATGGTAAACGCCCGTGTCTACATCCGCTTCAATCACGGTAGCGCCTTCATACCGCAGCATAGCGAAATATTTCAACTGCCCAAGCTCCAACGTGGTAGGATTTACAACCGTTTTATTTTCGGCCGGTTTCTCTTTCGCAAATGTAGCTTTGGGAGAAGTGCCATCCCTATACTGATAAGTCAGTTTTTTGAATATTGGAAAAACATTTTTAAAAGACTCCAGCAATTTGGGAGAAAACTGCCCGCACTCACCATTTAAAATCATACTGAATGCTGTCTCCGGCGTATATGCACCCTTATATACCCGCTGTGTAGTCAGAGCATCATAGACATCCGCCACTCCGACCGCCTGGGCGCAGATAGGGATGTTTTCCCCTTTGAGTCCTTCCGGATAACCGCTGCCATCCCACCGCTCGTGGTGATACATACAGATATTGTAGGCATACTGCAAATATTTTTTATCGTGGATGGGATTGAGGACTGAAAGGATTTCTCCGCCCTTTTTCGCATGGGTCTTCATAATTTCAAATTCTTCTTCAGTGAGTTTCCCCGGCTTATTCAAAATAATATCCGGAATAGCAATCTTCCCCACATCATGGAGCGCAGCAGCACTGGAGATCATGGCAATTTCCTGTTCGTTCAGGCCATACTCCGGATAGCTGTGCATGACGTTCTCCAGCAGCACCTTGGTAAATGTCCGGATACGCAGGACGTGCTGCCCGGATTCCACGCTTCTATACTCAATCACGGAGGAAAGTGCATCCACCAATATGTTTGTAGTTTTTTGCAGGCTGGCCGCCTGTTCCTCCACTGTTTGTTCCAGGTGCTCCCGATTCTGGCTCAGTTCCACGGCGTTATGTACCCGGCGGCTGACCACATGGGGCTCAAAGGGCTTGGCCACAATATCCACAGCGCCCAAATCAAAGGCCCGCACTTCATCATCCGAAGAATCCCGGCTGGTGACCACGATTACTGGGAGCTTGTCCGTCAGCTGTGCCTGCTTCATGCTCTCCAATACTTCATAACCGTCTTTTACCGGCATGACGATGTCCAGTAAAATTGCGGCAATAGAGTCCTGATATTGCTTCATCAGGAAAAGCGCCTGCTCGCCATTCTCCGCTTCCAGAATAGTATATTCTCCCTCAAAGACATTCCGAAGGAGCATTCGGTTAAGCTCCACATCATCTACAATTAAAAGTATGTTTCTGTCCATACGCTCCCTCTTTTCTCAGGCGGGACTATATCCTGGAAAGGCAAAATTCCGCTCCTTGTTCATGTATGTATATATGCTTTGATTATACCAACTTTTTCTTCATAAATCAACATTTTATTACTTTTCCCGCTCCCTTCGGCCATAGCAAATACGAAAAAAAGCTTGAAACCTGGAATAAAGCCGTATGAAGCCGCGTGATTTTATAACATCTCGATATCCCCAAGAATGAATGGACTGTTGCCGCCAAATAGAGT
>DBFXIC010000012.1:0-5382 GCA_048455095.1 Anaeromassilibacillus sp. | reverse complement strand
CCGATGCATAGTATGAACACGGATAAGCTCCGCATCCCCGCGTCCCTGGATCAAAGGGATGCCATACCATGATACGAAAGGAGAGTTCTTATGGCGAACGATATGAACGGACAAATGTGCGATCTTGCCCAACCAACGCCGTTTCCAGCGGTGACTGTACCCGCAATGGCTTATGTCCCATTTCAACAGTTCAACACCATTTATACCCCTGAACAGGGCTTTGACAACGGCACGATCTTCCCGGATTTGAATAAGCCGTTTTACGGAAGGAGGGGCGAGCCCAGATGAACGAACAGGAAATGTTGATGAGAAAAATCTCTTCCCTGCGTTTTTCCATGTGGGAGCTGCACCTCTTCCTGGATTCCCATCCAAATAACTGTGACGCTGCCAAAAAATTGGAAGAAGCCCGCAAAAAAGCGGACGAACTTACCGCACAATATGAAGCTGCCTATGGCCCTCTGCACGAGACCAGTTCCAACACCAGCCGTTGGGCCTGGATCACCGGTCCGTGGCCGTGGGAAACTGGAATGGAGGATGATGAATAATGTGGATCTATGAGAAACGACTGCAATATCCGATTAAAATTAAAAATCCCAACCCCGCGCTTGCAAAGATCATCATCTCGCAGTACGGTGGACCAAATCGTTGTTTGAGATGCATGATTTACACTTTTGGGGAAAACTATTCCCGGAGGTGAATGCAATGCAAAACAAATATCCCGATCTTTACAGCCTGTTGGAGAGCGACGGCGAAGCGCGCCAGTATTTTGATACCCTGCCGGAGTACGTGCAGGAATGTATCCGCGACCGCGCAGGGGGCGTAAATTCCTTCGACAGCCTCTGCAGCGCCGTGGACAAGTATACACGCGGAGACGACTAAAGACATTTGTATCAGACCCCTGCACCTTTTCATTTTGCAGCCTTTTGCGTGTGCCTTTGGCAACAATCTCACGCGAAACCCACAAAATTTCAATCGATATACAGATGTAAAACAAGGTACAAAAAGACTTCTGGATCGCAAAGGCGGTTTCGCATGAGACGGCCTTTTGCAACATATGATTGCAAAAACAGTTTAAAAGAGAGGATGACCGCTCTATGAGTCAACATTATCCATTTTTGGTAGAACCACTGCCCTACGACTACAATGCGTTGGAACCTGAGATCGATGCGGAAACCCTGCACTTCCACCACGATAAACATCTGCAAACCTATGTTGACAATCTGAACAAGACGCTTGCGGATTATCCGGATTATCACAGTTGGAGCCTTGAAAAGCTCTTAAAGCAGGGAGATGCACTGCCGGAGCAAATCCGAATCCCTGTTCGGAACAACGCGGGTGGCGTATATAATCATCAGCTTTATTTCCGCTGTATGGGACCGGAGAAAAACACCCGTCCTTCCGGCAAACTAGCACAGGAAATCGACCGTTATTTCGGTTCCTATGACGCGTGGAAAGAAAAGATGAAAAATGCCGCCGTAACACAGTTTGGTTCCGGCTGGGGATGGTTGGCCGTCGACGAGCAGGGACGGCTGCACGTTCTGAAAACCGCCAACCAGGATACCCCGCTTGCATTGCATATGTGCCCGCTGCTTCCCGTCGATGTTTGGGAGCACGCTTACTATTTGCAGTATCAGAACCGTAGGCCGGAATATGTGGATCGTTGGTTCTCCGTCATCAACTGGAAACAGGTGGAAGAGCAATTTGAAAAACGCTGCGAATGCTGACCAGCCGGAATCAGGAAAGGAGAACGAATATGCAGGAATACGCAGACCTTTACCAGCTTCTTTCCAAAGATTACGAGGCCAGTCAATATTATTCGCTTTTACCCTATGACGTCAAACAGGCGCTGGGGTACAGAGCGGACAGTATTCTGAGCTTTGAGGATCTGCACGATTTTGCGATGCAATGCGAGGAAGAGGAATAACAAAGGAGGATCAAAATGGCAAATAGTCTGGACGATCTTTTTGAAGAAGCACCGGACGTTATGCAGTACTTTTTATCGCTGCCACCCGATATGCAGGATGCAATCAGTATGCGCTCTGAGGAGATCTGCACGGTTGATGATCTGCAGCAATATGTGGAACTTCTGCAAAACGGATAAACCGGGAATCAACCTTTCTGTAAAGTTGTTTTTTGTTCATTGTACTTCTACAACGAGCATGATAAAAAATAAGCGAAGAGGAAGCCCTGCGATCAAACGCTTGGGGCTTCCTCTTGTTTTACATCGACGCCGGCCAACACTTCTTCTGCCGCGCGCATCATGGCGCGGTCCGCCTTTAGCCAGGCCGTTTGATCCAGCCGCCTGTTTTTCTCTACTTCTGAAAAAAGAATGGTTCCCCTTGGGGCATCTTCTTTTTGGAACACATAGCATCCCCGCAGCGTTTCCCCAGAGTATACATCCGCAGTAAACTTTTTTTCTATTTTCATAGCGATCCCTCCGCTCCATCGTATTCTGCGATTGGTTCGTCCTATGCCGCATAATGCGCCTGTCCCCTCTCTACAAATGAAGCAAAGGGGGAGTGGTTATGAAAACAGCGGCGGCCTATATTCGCGTATCGACGGACGGCCAATTGGAATACAGCCCGGACAGCCAGCTCAAGGTGATCCGGGATTACGCACAGAAGAACGGGCTCCTTTTGCCGGAATCATATATTTTCCGGGAGGAAGAGGGCATCAGCGGAAAACAGGCGGAAAAACGCCCGGCCTTTATGCGGATGATCGGAACGGCAAAGCAGAAGCCGAAACCCTTTGACTGCATCATCCTGTGGAAATTCAGCCGCTTCGCACGGAGCAGGCGGGACAGTATCGTCTACAAAACCATGCTGCGTAAACAGCTGGGGATCGACGTGGTTTCTGTGACCGAGCAACTCGGTGACGATAAGCTGTCCATCCTGATGGAAGCGGTGATTGAAGCAATGGACGAATATTACAGTATCAACCTCGCCGAGGAAGTCAAACGGGGGATGCTGGAAAAGGTAAGCCGGGGTGAACCGGTGACGCCCCCTGCGTTCGGCTATATCATCCGGGAAAAGCGATATATCCCCGACCAAGATGCGGCACAGGCTGTCCAGGTGATGTTTCAACTTTGCGCACAGGGGATTTCGTGTGGAGAAATTGCCCAGCGCCTCAACGCCTTGGGCATTCGAACCACGCGCGGGCAGCTTTGGGAAGCCCGGGCGGTGGAATATCTTCTGCGCAACCCTGTTTATGCTGGAAAAATTCGTTGGAATCCCCACGGAGCGGCAGGAAGACGGGGGACACCGGAGGCGTCCCTTCTTACCGAGGGAACCCATCAAGCCATCATAGCGCCGGTTCTCTGGGAAAAAGTACAGGATCAGCTCGGCGCGAAGGGATGTAAGAGGCGAACGGTCTCTGACAAAAGCATCTATCTTCTTCGCGGGCTGGTCTATTGCTCCAACTGCGGCGCACCGCTGGTAAAAACCTCCAGAGATGCGCTGCAATGCCGGGCATATGCGCATAAGCGCTGCGATGTTTCTCATTATATCTCCATGCAAAAAATTGAGAAAATGGTCCTCTGCACATTGGAATCCGACCTGCAAATGCACATCGTTCATCTAAAGCGGAGCGCCGCACAGCCCTACCCGGAGCTGCTGCGGGAGCAGGTGGAACGCGAACAAAAAAAGCTGGAGCGATTGCGGGAAGCATATGAAAGCGGCGCCGAGACGCTGGAGGAATACCAGGTTGAAAAAGCACGGCTACAGGCAAGGATTTCAGAGCAATCCAAAAACCTGGCGGCGCTTTCCAAACATACACCCCCCTGCCTTAAAACCGCAGACCTTTTCGAACTACTGCGGGGAAACATGCTGCCGGCAGAAGTGAAGAACCGCATGCTGCACGCATTCGTCGACCGGATCGTCTTTGATCCTGCTCACAGCCATCTATCCATCTATTACCGAATGATGTGAGGAGCGCCAATGTATCCCCGATTGCCATACGGAGGACCGCATGGCGAGCTGGGCGCTTCCCTGCGCTATCTGAGCCAACGCTATACGATGCCTTATCCGGAATTAAAAGCTATTCTAACCGATATCGGTACATCGGTTTCAATGAGGACCCGTTTATTCCGCAGACGGCGGATTTTCATTGACCGACACCTGTAAACAACCGGGCAATTGATGGAGAAAAACCTCCATTCGTTCCCGATTGTAAATCACCATTCTGTTCAAAAGTCCTCGATAGAAGGCCTCCTCCTGCAATTCACCGGACAGCATTTTTTCCAGCGCAGCGGATATCTCTTTCAACATTTCTTCCCCGCCATTCCCCTTCTTTTCTTCCACACATTGCGACAGCTCCTGTTTGAGGTTCCCCAATTCCTGTTCAAACTGATTGGACAAGTCCTCGTAATCGGAAGAAGCGATCTCCTGTTCCAGATAAAGCTCGATCAGTCTCCTGCGTCTGCGCTCTGTTTGCTGGATGTTCCTGCGGACTTGTTCCGCATTTTTTCCATTCTGCGGCTCTTCCAGCACCTTCCGGATGATCTCTAACAATGGTGCCGCCACTTTTTTTCGATCGAGTTGCAGCGACCGTATTGCCTGACCCATGACGTAAAGCAGCTCCTCATGGCCAATTTGTCGCCCCTCGCATCCGATCTGATTTCCTGCAACGTCAATATGGGGTTTCCCCCGATTGGCGGCCTCCTGGCAGCGCCACGCCCTGTAGATGCTGCCGTCCTTACGCCGTTTGACGCGGGAGACAAACACCGACCCGCAGAATCCGCAGCGCAACTTCCCGGAAAAGCAATAGCGGTTTGAGTAGCGCGGCTGTCGTTCCTGCGCAGGGCTTCGGCGCGCAAGTTCCTCCTGGGCGCGTTCCCATAAATCCCGTCCGATGATGGGCTCATGGTGATTCCGCAGAACCACCAATTCCTCCTCACCGCGATTAGGCCTCTTCTCATGTGTGAGATAATTGGGCGTAAAGGTCTTTTTTTGAACCAAATCGCCACAGTATTTCTCATTGCGGAGGATGCGCAAAATTACGGTGTTGGACCAGTCTTTCATATAGTGATAAGTCGGGATGTTTGCTTCCCGCAGTTCCTTTGCGATTACATGGGTCCCCTTTCCCTCGACGGCAAACTTATGAAAAATCAGTCGGACAATTTCAGCGCCCTCCTCATTTATAAAGATCTTTCCTCCTTTTACATCATAGCCCAGCATACTGCGCCCAAATACAACTCCCTGTTCCATCCGGCGCTTCTGTCCCCATTTTACACGGTCAGAGGTTTTGCGGCTCTCCTCCTGGGCGATGGAGGACATAATCGTGAGCCGCAATTCCGCGTCCGGGTCGAGCGTGTTGATATTGTCCCGCAGGAAGATCACGCCGACGCCCCATTCTTTAAGCTTGCGGGTGTAATAAATACTGTCG
>DBFXIC010000011.1:0-3880 GCA_048455095.1 Anaeromassilibacillus sp. | reverse complement strand
GCCGTTTTTATTTGCGCAAAAAATTTACGGTTTGGCCGAGGCGGTAAATATTCGGAATATTCGGGCTAATTTTTATAAATGCGGAGCTTGTCCGGGAAAGGAACATTACGCGTGCTGGATTCCGCCTCAGACTACTGAGCCGGATTTTCACCGTCCGGAAAGTTTTCAACGGATTCTTTAATCGGCAGTTGGCGAATGAAAAAAGTGTTTAGCTAAGAAAAAAGCAAAAGTTTTGCTTTCAAGAGAAATATTAGTATATATCCTGTTCCGCAAAATCTGGAAGATTACGCCTACCTATATGAATCTGAACAAGCGCGGCGGCCTTGCACGCGCCAGCTATAAAAAATTGCAGAAATATGTCGAAATATATCGACTTTTTCTAATTAGGAAAATGGAACTGTTCGCCCCAGAAGTTATTGTATTTTGCGGCTGCTATGATGGTGTAGCGGAAAAGCTGTTTCAGCTGGGCGAAGAAGAAAAAGGTGGAACAAGAAATCGGTTCAGACGGAATGAAACGGCAAGGTAGTGACACTTTGCTATGTTTACCATCCCGCCTATTCAAAGTTTAAACAGTCTCTGGAAAATATTTGATGAGAGTTTCCGCTCAAAATTTTGCTGAGTGGGACTTTCTGTACATTGTAACCGGGAGAACGGAAAAAGATTGCTTTACACAGGCGCAGAGGAATCCGCTGGTACATCCATGTAAAACAGAGGGGCTCTTACCGGCTATCGTGACCGAAAGTGTAGATGGCGCGGCCAAAATTTTTGCGATATAATAAAAATGTATTTTAGGTCAAAGCACATTGAGGTGATAGTACGGCAGTAGGGATGCACTGCGCTGCTGAATCCATAAATTTGTGAAAACTTAAAATACCGGAAGACCACAACCATTATTTGATGGGGGGTGGTCTTTTTTTATTTCAATTTAAGGAGGATTTTTTTATGAGTGATGATTTCTTCGCGGGCTGGACAGATTTGGGCGACGATACGGACGATCCGTTCAATGCGACATCTGCTGCGGCTCCTCAACAGTTTGTGCAGCCTCCGCCTGCCACGAAAGCGGAACCTGCACAGGCTCCGGCTCCACAGCAGGTAACTACCGCCCCACAGGCACAGTTTTATCCGGCTCCGCAGCACCCGGCGGAGCCGTTGACAGCATCGGCGGCAATGCCCACCGCGCCAGCTCCACAGCAGGCGGTCATCCCCGGAACTACCCCTCCGGTGATGCCCATGGAGAATATGCAGTATCCCGCCGTCCCGGTGCAGGCGATGCCCAACGTGATACCGCAGCCTGCGCCAACTGAACAGCACCCTGCACCTGCGGTACAGCAGCCTATGCCTCCAACGGTACAGCCTGCAATGTCCGGAATGGCGGTTAATCCGCTGATGGAAGCGGCGGAACAGGCGGACAATAAGGCGGCACAGGCTTGATAAGGCTTCTCCGTTTGCAAAGCAGACGGAGGTAATTATGCCGAAATACAAATGCAAAAAGAGACGCGCCAATGGTGATGGCAGTTATTCCATACTTCAAAACGGGAAAATCCGATATCAAGCTTTCGCGATGGATGAACAGGAAAATCTGCTCTACTTTGACAAAGACGACAGGCTGACATACCGGGGAAACGGTACCCCCAAGCGGCTCTCCGGAACTGGTGATACCGAGGGGAAAGCAAAAAGTGCTTACCGCGCAAAATGTGTAGCGATTCTGCAAGCGGGATACTACACGAAAACCCGTTCAAAAACCACACAAGAACTTGTACGAGAAATACCTACGGTTGCATCTCCCCATGATGGCAGGGTCTACCTGTCACCCTCTAACCCCGATGGCGTATGTTACTATTTGATTGAGTGGCTCAAAAAAAATAAAAAACCTGGCATTTATGTCAAGCCAAAGACGTTCGACCATTATATGGAGATCGCTGAGCGGCTCTATCGCTTTTTTGGCGAAACCGATGCGGCTGTGATTGACAGGGATTGCATGCAGGAATTTTTCGACTGGATGAAAACCCCTGCCGCAAGGAAAGACCATAAGGATATAGGGCTGTCAGCCAAAACGATCAACAATACATATGTTGTACTATCGGAGTTTTTTGAAGATAACATCGGAAAATATTTCATACGCATATTCGTGCCATTGTAAAAAGAAAGCTGCTTCCCGGTGAAGAATCTGTATTCTTGATGGATACGAATATTCAAGACAATTTTAAGGACATGCTGCCGAGCCAGAAGTGCCGGGCGTTGTGTGTCCAATATGATGGCTTGCGGGAAATGCGGTGCTATGCCCAATTGAATGACGAAGAAGAAGGTGAGATTGAACTCGGCGGTAAGGTGATTAAATTCCATCACCTTGAAAAATCACGTCGTGCGATTGCTTCAGCATACGGACTTTGTGAGGCAGATGTGCAGATGTATTTGAAGCTGCGTTCGCTGTGTGAGTCGTGGATGAAACTGCTTGATCAGAAAAAAGTATCCTGTTCGGCAGCGGCAACCATCGCCAGCCTTCCGGTGACGGGTCAACAGGAACTGTACCAGTATGTCGCAGCGCGGAAAATAAAAATCACAAATGCACAAGCAGAGGCTGTCCGTAAGCTGATTGAAGGCGGTGGGGCTCTCCAGCCAGAAGTGGAGAAGCTGTTCGAGAGCGACGCGCGACCGGTCAGCAATATGCGAAAAAGATATCGTCTGCCGAAAGCCTGGTTTGACAGCTATTTCAAGGACATGACAGGGGCGCAGATTGACACCATTTTGGAGAACGCTCTGAAATGTCGTTGATCCCGATGATATCCGAACAGTGGAACTGGAGAGCGGTAAACTGATTGAATTGGTGTGGGAAAATGAACCGGAGCGCGGACAGATCCAAATCATCAAGCAATCAGCCGAGTACAACGACACCACCAAGCTGCCGGAGGGCAGCGCACTGGAGGGAGCAGTCTTCGAGATTTTTGACCTCAATAATGAGGTGCTGGACACGATTACTACCGATGCGCGCGGAGTCGCCACGTCGAAGTTGCTTCCGCTGCAGATCGTTGGGATTCGGGAGGTACAGGCACCGGAGCACTATCTGCTGAACGGTAAGGTGTTTTGGGCAGAAATCAAGAAACATGGAGATGTAGTCAAGTTCGTGGTGGAGAATGCGAATGAGGAGGTCGGTGTCGACGTCAAAAAGATTGGCAACATCGAAGCGATGCCGGGCGATACGATTCGGTATGATTTCTCTGACATCCGGAATGAATCAAACGTGCCGCTGGATAACTTCTATTGGAGAGACATTTTACCTACGGATGCGGTGACGCTGCGGTCCATCTCGACGGGAACGTGGAATGAGGAACTCAAATATACCATTTACTACAAAACCAATCTCGTTTCGGAGGAACGTGTTCTGGCGGAAAGACTTTCGACCGGCACGAACAACACCATCGACTGTTCTGCCTCTGCGGTCAAATTAAAGGCTGGTGAAGTGATAACGGAAATCCGTTTTGACTTCGGCACCGTTCAGCCCGGATTTGAACCGCTGACAAATCCATACATTACCTGCCTGGTACACCCCGATCTGCCGCATGAATACCGCTTTAAAAACTGCACAGATGTCGGCGGTGAACGCGGAGATGAATGGGTAATCGACAAAAATTGCTGGGTGACGGTTATCTATGCGGTGCCAAAAGGAAAATTACCCAAAACCGGAAACTGATTTTTATATCGAATGGCCTCCCGGTATAGGGAGGCCATTTTTATAAGGAGTTCAAATGACATTACAACGAATCAAAAAAATTGTATATCGGCAATGCTGCAAAATGCCCCAATATTATGTGCTGATAATGAGCGTGATCCTTCTGGCCTTTGTCTGTACACCGCCTGCTTTTGCGGTGGATGATATCTGGAC
>DBFXIC010000010.1:0-10248 GCA_048455095.1 Anaeromassilibacillus sp. | reverse complement strand
GTCTTCAAGTTTGGATATCTCCTTTTACCATCCAGTATGAGTTCAAATAAGCCAACATTTTGAATATTCAACAATCTATCGAAAAAACTGCTGAGTCTGCCGCATCGGACGAAAATTGACAGATGACGCTCCGCAGCGTTTGCTGAAAAAGCAACAGCATTTGTAATAGTATTCAATCCATTTTCAAAATAGCGATTCCTACTATTTCCCGATTTCAGCCTTCGCAATGCAAGAATCAGCTTCCAGCAGTTTGAACAGATCCATGCAATGGAAAATATAATTTACAATGAGCTTCGTATGCGTGGTTACAGTGGGGTGGGCTTTTTTGTAAAGAACTGCAATTTTTTTGGCCCCAGCTCGGATGTGCCGTCCTCAGTTTATTGAGTTGTATTACGGTAGCCTCATCCAACTTTGACGGGCTGTTTTCCGGTGCTCTGCTCCGGTCTCCAAGTCCGTATAACCGTATTCAAAAAAACGGTTTTTGCACTTATGACCCGTTTTCTCTGATATCCCATATTTCTGACAGAGTTCTTTAAAATCACTTTTTCCTCTCGTCAGATATTCCTGTATGAATTCTTTTCGTTGTTCCATCACCGTGACCTGTCCCCCTTCCAACCCAAACAGAAGCGCTCTTTTTCTTTTGTTCATTTTATCTTTTTTACTTATCCTTCTCATGATACTGTACACATCTCGATTTTTAGGGTCTCTGTTTCAAATTTCCTCCTGCAAAAGGGGACACTTTTCCCCTGAGCTTGTAGCCTGTGAAAAAATAGCCCCAGCTGCGGTAGCTGGGGCCTGTTTTCTATGTAATTTTCACCCTATACTCAACGTCAATGTGATAATGTTAATTGAACAAAGCGTTCTGCTTTAAAACACATTGAATCCATCATGCCCCTCTAAGAACGGGGCGAAAAAAAATTAGCGTTCCAATATTTTCATAAATTCAGAAAAATCACGCATGGTTAGCCCAGTATGCCAGGAAGAATCCTCTTGCTTTTTTGCTCCGTACCACACTTTCAACATTCCGTCGTCAATCAGCATAGAGGACCGGTAAATGCAGAAATCATCCCAGCCGCCTTCCGTTGACGGCTTCAAAATTGGCCGGCTAAAAGTTTCCCACTGTTTTCCTGTCCGATTCACTGCGAAAAACAAATTGCAGTGGTCGCAATCGGTGCCATTCGGATAAGCCGGATAAACTGCATAGTAAGCTCCGCTTGATGTGTCATAATGTACATCGATGTGCCATATTTGATATCCAGGTTGTACAAAATCCGTACAGGTGACTGCGCCCGACCATTTGATTCCATCCGCAGATGTACGATATTTTACCTGGTTATTCTGGCTATTCCATCCTGCATTCCCCGTATCCACATACCACATCATATAGGTGCCATCTGGCAGAATCTCAATAGACGGCGATAGAATGCTGTATTTCCTTACCAGATCCTGCATTACGACCTGCGGCTCGCTCCAGTGTACACCGTCACGGGAACTCATCATTTTTACCCTTGAGCTGATGATGTCATCCGCCTCTACGTAGTACATCCGCAATTCATCCGAGGCTGGAACATATACAAGATCCACGTCACAATTGTGGCCCGGACTTGGCGTGCCGGCCAAAGGATTCGAGACCCCTTCTGGCACAATCCAATTTTCTCCATCGTTTGACGCAACAATCGATGGGTTTTCGTAGCTCCCATCATTGAAGGGATAAGGTGTCATTGCCATCCAATACAGATAACCATTCCAAGGCTGTTCAAATTTCACCACCGAGGGATGTGTAGGCTGGTTGGTGCCGTCATAGGTAGGAATTGCTTGAGGCGCTATGGCATTTGCCAACGGCTGATATGGAGTAAAATCTTGCACCGCTGTAAGTTCTACATCGTCGAAATAGCCTGCACCGGAACCACTATTCTGTCGATATCCATATATAGTCGCTGTTTGCGCATTGGGCCCGGTTGTGAAAGTAACCGCCAGCTGCTGATAGTCGGCTGAAAGCGTAGCCGAAAACGTTTCCTGCCCACCGTAATTTTTTACGCCCAGCGTCATAACGGAACTGCCCTCAGATTTTGCCCACCCTGTTAAAACATATTTCGTATCCGGAGATACCGTAACAACTTGCTCATAACTGCTGTTTTTGGCTACTTTAGCACAATAGTTTCCGCTATGCGGAGCAGCGCTGTCAACAACGGCGTTATTGAACCAATTCCATCCGGTGCTGTCGCCGGTCTCAAAACCTCCGTTTACAAGCAAATCGGTTTCTTCGGCAGCAGCGGCCGGCAGCAAACTGCTGCACAGCAGTGCAACTATAACCAGGCAAGCGACCAATCTTTTTTTCATATTCATCCACTTTCCTTTTCAAAAATTCCAATTCGGTCTCCCACTTCAATTTCATAAACTTCTCCCGTGCTGTCGTATCTTTCCCCGCACTCAGAGCACCAGGAACCCTTTGGGAAGTAAACGGTACGCCGCGTTGCCCCTTTTTCCAGGATTGGCGCAACCAACAGCTTGTCGCCAACCATGAACTGATCTGTCACTCTCGCACAGGCTGGCTCCGTGAAATTATACGCCATTGGGCGTAAAACCGGTTCGCCTGTGTTTCTGCATTGTGCCAAAGCTTGGCGGAGCAACGGCATATAGCGGCTGCGCAGCGCCACGGCCTGTTTGACCTTTGCGTAATCTTGGGCTGATAGAATGCGCCAGGGCGCAACCGAAAACTGCATCACTGGCATCAGACAGGCAATTTGCGCCCAACGCACCATCAACTCATGATCCAGCACTTTCTGACCATAAAAATTGTGGTACTCTCCACCGCCGATCATGTCCGGGCATAAAAATGGGTGTCCTGTTAGACTTTGTATAATGGCATTCGGAATCAACGCCGCAAGCCCGGTGTTTCCCCAGCTATGCTCCTTGTCACTGAGCCTCTGCATCAGCGACCAACCGCCGGCCCCATTCGTTACGCGGAATTCGTTCAGCGGGTATCTCTCACCAAAGGCAGCCCAAGCCTTACTGTGCGTATCGCCCGTGACAACACTGTCCGCCGGATAGTAAACGCTGTCCCCCGCATCGAACTTAAAGCCGTCCACCCCCATTGCTTGAAGGCCATCCAGCTGTCTCTTCAGCCAACTGCAGGCTGCGGGCTGCGTCATATCCAATACTGCGGACCATCCATTCCACCAATGAGAAATATACGACTTGCCGTCCCTGTCCGTTACCAGAAGTCCCGTCTGCTCTAATTCACGATATTCCTGCGTGTCCGGTGTGATAAAAGGGCATATCCATAACATGACTGTAAAACCCAAGCGGTGCAGTTCCGACAACATCCCTTCCGGATCGTAAAACTTCTCCCGTGAAAAGTGCCAACGCCCATAGGAATCGCTCCACCCATCATCGATCATCAGAACCCCGGGAGGCAATCCGTTCTCCAGCACCGCACGGGCATACTGCAGCACTCCCTCCTGCGTCTGATGAAATGTCAGTTCTATCCAGGTATTATAAACCGGGCTGCTGAACAGACGCTCATCGAGCCGGATCTCGTGTAATGGAAAGCAATGTTCCATCGCACCGAGATATGCTTGACGCAACCCGCCTGTACTTTGTCCTAAAATCGTCCCATCGGTACACTGAATGCGCCCCTTTCGAAACGATATACGCATACCATCCGGGTTCCACACCCAACGCCCTGCCGTTGAGAGCAGCAACGGCATCATCTGGTTTGGCGTTTGATTCCGAGTCAGATCCAGTTCTCGCTCGCTGGCCTGCGTATAAGGCTGGTTGATTCCATCCATCACGGCGCCGCCGTAGAACGCCTCGCCTGGTAAAATATCAAATTCCATACCAATTCTCCACTGTTATGATTGACGGTTATACACTTCCAGTTCACTGATTGCAAAGTGCTTCCATTTGAGGTTCGCATCATGCACTTTCATACGCAAAAATCTTACCTCCTGCACCTGTTCAAATGAAAATGTTTGATTTTCCAACGTGGTGTCTGCATATTCCCAAGCAAGAACCGTAGGCGGAACGATTTCCTGCCAGATCTGACCGTCCTGCGAGACTTGGAAGGATACCTTTGTAGGGGCTTGATTTTGCGCATACCAGCAATGCATTTGAATTTGATCAAAAGATACAGGCTCGGGCCAGCTCAGCACAATATCTGTTGGCAGCGTAATCCGATCTGCGCTCTGCGCCGCTTCAGAATGGTCACCGTCCGTCAAAAGGCCACCATTTTCACTGTTCCATTCCGATGTGCTTTCAGTGGCAATATTGGCATTGAGCGGGCTTGCTGAGGAATCTTTCACAAGAATCTCATTAATCGCATAGTGGTTCCACTGCAGATTGGCGCTGTTGACCTTGATTCGCAGCGATTTTCCCTGTGCCGCCGGGAAATGAAGGATCTGGTTCTCTACATGCCAATCATTTCCGTTCCAATTTACATCGCCGGAAGCTGCCACCGGTACCCATCCTGTCTCACCGTCGGCAGATACTTCCAGCTCCCAGTTGGTTGGCGCTTGGCCTTTACCGTAGGCGGCTTTCATGATAAAGGTATCAAAGGTTTGCGTTTCTTCCCAATCCAGATACAAATACTGCGGGAAATTAGGGGCTTCGTTGCTCTGCATCGCCGAGTAAGCATCGTTATCAATCATATTGCTGGGCGGGCTCTCCCAGTTCCAATCCTGTGCCGCACCTGCTACCGCATAGGGCGCTAAATTTTCCCCCGCCGCGGGTGCTCTGTTGTCTGCAGCATCCCGCGCCAGCATTTCATCGGTTTTGTAAACCCGGAAATAATCGATTTCGAATCGTTTTGGGTATTCGCTGTTATAATCCGGCGTACCGCTCCACAGCGGCGAATCGTTCTCATAGATTCCCAAAAAAGTCGTCATTTTGTAGTCTGGAGATTGTGATGTCTCCTTGACAAGCTGGCCGTCAAAATAAAACTTCATCCCACCTGGCTGCCATTCAAATCCATACACATGGAAATCCTGTGATACATCGCACGCAGGGTAGTAATCCAGGCTTTGTTCCTTGCAGCCGCCGTCTGTCCATGGATGCACGGAAACGCGAACACGGCTTTTATCCGCTTTGACATCCGGCCCGCAAATCTCAAAAACATCAATTTCAGCCGTTTCATCCGCTCGGGCTTCTGTTCCGATCATCCACCAGGCACTATGCAACCCACCATCATGAGGGACACGGGCCCTCAATTCAAAGTAGCCGTACTTCGTTTCAAAATTTGTGACCGCCCGGTGGTGATCGGTAATCGTGCAGGTATCCCAGAAGTTGTGCATTCCATCGCGCATGCCGGTCTGGATACTTGAAATTTTCTGAACATGGTCAAATGCCCACCAAGGCCCCTGCGTCTCCTTATCGATTCGTAAAGATAAAATCCCGTCCACTACATCGTAATGGGCAAGGCTCTGTTCCGGAGTCGTCCAGTGGGGCATGTATGAATCGGAAAACTTTGCGGGATTCAAAACCGCGTCGTTGAATTCCTCCTGGAAGACTAAAGTCCACCCTGGCCTTTCAATCGGCTCCGTACCGGTGTCATTGCAATATGCGGTCGGCGCAGCGGAAACCGCCACTGCTCCTGCCAATATTACCGCTCCGATCCCTTTTCTTAAGTGCATATAAATCCACTTCCTTTCCTCGCTGCTTACAATTCTACGATTCTTCTCTCAACGCGGGAGTGTTCTGCGGCAAAACAAATCAGATGACTTTGCAGAGAAACTCTGGCAGATGAGAGGTTTCCATCGCCGCCGCTTTGTACGGCACGTACAAAGTCTCGCATCAGATAATAGTCCCCGCCACCATGTCCATAATTGTTGGTTTGCGGCGGTGTTTCCAAGGTGATTTCCCGCGGGCCGCTCTCCCCGAAGCGATGCAGGGAAACCGTGTTTGCGTTCATGTCCGCCGTGATCTGTCCCTTCGTACCGCAGACCTTCAGCTGACGGGCCATATCCGTGGTAAACGCTGTCATCGTGAAGCCGGCCACTGCTCCGTTATCAAATTCCAGGTTCACCACCTGGCGGTCTACAACATCGTTGTCGCAATGATAGACACAGCGGCCATAAGGCCCCTCGCGCAGAGCTTTTAACCGGCCCTCACGGCTCAAATCGGTGGTAAGCATATCGGTGGGCCATCCTACATTGTCCGTAAGATAAATTTTTCCGGCATCATACGGACACACAACGCTGTGAGGGCACCCGTCAGTGCAACGCAGCGGCGCATCCTGCGGTGCGTGTGCCGCGTCAAAATGGTGCAGGCTGCCAAAGCTGGATACCCGGGTGCAGCGCTGTCCGCTGAGCCACAGCAGAATGTCCATATCATGGCAGCTTTTTTGCAGGATCATTGGGCTGGTTTGTTCACTGCAGCGCCAGTTGCCCCGCACAAAGCTGTGGGCATGGTGCCAGTAGCCCACATTCTCAACTTGCGACAAAGACGCAACTTCCCCCACCTGCCCATCATCGATCAATTGCTTGATGGTTCGGTAAAACGGCGTATAGCGCAGCACATGGCACACGCTCAGCACACGCTGTGCCTCCTCGGCTGCCGCCGCAATGGCCCGGCATTCTGTTTCGCTGTTGCTCATGGGCTTTTCCAGCAGCACATGATACCCCTGCTTCAGCGCGGCCAGCGTGGGTTCCGTATGCATATCATCCAGCGTACATATAAGCGCGGCATCTGCCATCTGCGGGCGCGCCAGCAGATCTTCCCAGTTGCTGAACGCCCTGTCAGCGGGGATACCGTAAGCGCGGCACATCAAAGCGCGCCGGTCCGCCTTTGGTTCCGCCACGGCTATGATCCGAAGTTCTTCGGGATGCTCCTGCGCATAACGGGCATAAATCTGCCCGCGCGCGCCTGCGCCAATGAGGATCGCCGTCACCTGGTTCATGCTTTTCCTCCTTCTTCCAGCAGATGCAACAATTCTTCATAAACAGCCTCAAACACGGCCGGGTCATCGTTATAGTTCTGGTTGTCATGAAATACCCGCGCGACCAATGCGTCATGGGCAGCCTCATCCCTGCAGCGCAGCAGCGCCAGAAGCGCTGCATCCTCGGCGCCGCGCCTGGCGGCCTCCATCCGCATACCCGGCCACGGACCATCCGTTCCCGGATAGACAAGGAAAGAATCGCCACAGGGGAAATTCGTACCGATCCCTGTATGGTTGGGGCAGCTTGTACCGGCAAACGGGTCCATCCCGGCGGGGAATTGGTTGAACCCCCAATGCAGAAAACCACCCAGCCGATTGGCCGCACAGCCCCAAAACAGCAGCCGTCCTTTCAACAACGCAAAATCCAGAAAACGGTTGAGCCAATTGCCCTCCGGCCCACAGCATACATACGCCCACACCGACTCTCCCAGAGCTGTCAGCGCATCAAAATCTGCCTGCCGCGCCTCATAGCCCGGCGTGCCGGGCACCCAAATATCCACACCACCGCGAAATTCCGGCGAAGCGACGGCTTCGATGACACGCACATTGGGCAGGTATTTACGCAGAATACCCGCTGCGAGATAATACTGACGCTTTCGGGCGAGAAGTGAGGCTTCGTTTTTAAAATGGATGTCTGGCTCGTCATGAATGTGGAACACCACTTTGTCCTGCCAGCCATATTTGCGCAGAAATTCCGCCAGCGCCTGTACAAAGCACACTGTGACCGCATAGCCTTCCGGCGTATCAATGGGCAGTTCCGGCGCCATGGCGCACTTAAAGCTGTCGGTGTACATATCGGGCATCCCGTCCGGAAGGAATCCACGGCTCAGCAGAGCGCCCAGTTCCATCTTCTGCATCCCCTCATCGAAAAACAACCGGATCAGAGGGCGCAGATATTCAAAATCAAATGTATAGGGGGCACGGCTTGCAACACAGGCCTCGTCCAGTTCGATATAGAACATCGTTTGATGGATGCGCCGCATGGCGCGGGCGTAGCGGCGTACCATTTCATAAAAAGCCGGCGTGTCCTTCTGCAAGCCATGGCAGCGGCTGATCGCATCAAGGCTGAACCAGTTTGTCACGGGGAAAGTATCCTGTGGGATCTCTATGTCATATACCCGTATATCCAGCCGGCAGCAATAGCTTCCCAGCCGAAGCATCGCCGTATATGCACCGGCTGCAAGCCCGGAACGGGGATACAGGCACAGATACAATGCTGCGCGCCCATTTTGCGTTTCAATTACACCGTCCCGGGCCGGTTTGAGGCAGTCGTATACTGCAAAAGGCGCCAGCCGGGTCGCGTAAAGCGGCTTACAGGCCGGACGCCGTTCCAGAACCATCGCGCCGCCCTGTTCGCTGCCGTCCCCGGTGTTGTACTCCACGGGTACAGCTTTCATACAAAAGAATTCCGGCACAAACGCATCGCTCTCGAGGGATGCGTCCAACTGGCCGGCATCTGTTTCGAGCAAAAGCTGCACGCCCGGCCGGCCGTTGCGCGGCATTGCGAGCCGCAGACCCTGGGGAAGATGCCCCACCGGCATATCGGGATAGAAAAATTCTTCCCGCCCGCTGAGTGCCCCCCGGTGAATGCGCTGTTCCATGGTCTTCCTCCTAAAAAGCGCGGGCCGAGCCGTGAGAAGCCCGGCCCGCGCCGTGTATACGGTGTGTTTTGTTTTTTTATTCTGCCTTGATACCAAGCTCTGCGGCCTTCGCATTGACCTCAGCCAGCATATCCGAAAGGCCCTTGGTCTCATAATTGGCCAGCAGGTCATCGACCATCTTTTCCACAGGGTCGCTTCCCATCATGACCTGCAGCAGATCATCGTTCGTATTGTAAACAAACGCATCCTTCAACGGTGTCGAAAGGAAGAGCACGCTGTCATAGTAAGCGGGCAGCGTACCGTTTTGCACGGCGTCTTCATGACGTGCGGTGTTCAGCGCGCGATACTCTTCGGAAATCGTGGAGGGATACTCGCTGTCCCAGTATTCGGGATTCCACATGGCCAAATCGGCGATGTTGCTGTTCACATTTTTAAATGTATATTTCTCCATCAGGTCTACGCCGTCTTTCATAACGACTTCGCCATCCACGACATCGTAGTCCTCTCCCTCGATACCGCAATACACAAGGCGCTGGCCTTCTTCCGAATAGAGAAAATCAAACAACCGGCAGATCGCCGCCATCTTTTCATCATCCACCTGTGCAGAGATGTAGCTTTCCGACCAGGCTTCCGTATCAACGAAGTAATAGCTGTTTCCATCTTCCGAAGGATATAGTTTGGCAATGCGGTTATCCTCCAGGAAGCTGCCTTCACCGTACAAAGCATCATAATCCTTACCAATCTGGGATTCCAATCCGGCAGGGCCGGACCATGCGAATACCA
Organism: Anaeromassilibacillus sp.; assembly: GCA_048455095.1. GTDB lineage: Bacteria > Bacillota > Clostridia > Oscillospirales > Acutalibacteraceae > Anaeromassilibacillus. Next base: position 930 of record DBFXIC010000010.1, on the reverse strand, counting down.
TGGCAGCGCTTTGGCCCTGGAGATATTTTTCCTTGCTGGTCTCCAGCTTTGCCAGAGCAATATCCTTTTCAATCACGCCATCGGTATACATATCGCGGGCAAACTGCATGGCGCTCACCAATGCGTCGCGGTCTGCAAAATAGCTGGGCACGAACCGGCCTTCTTCATCGGCCACCCACTTTTTGTCGATGATCCCCGCATAGGGATACACAAAGCCGCCAATCAGCTCGGGCAATGCCTGCGTCATACCGGAAATATTCTTGCCTTCCGGGTCCGCCTCGATGATCGCCTTGATCATATCGCAGAATTCCTCATAAGTCTCGGGTTCTTTGGTAATGCCGGCTGCCTGTGCCAGATCCCAACGGTACACTACGTTCCGATCCAGCACACTGTAAGTAATATCGCCATAGGTGGTACGCGGAATCATGTACAGCTTGCCATCCCGGGCCGCGGCCTGCGCACGCTCCATCTGCATGTGCTCGGCCAGGTTTGGATAAGCCGACAAGTCCTCCGGCAGGGCACGGATCACGCCCTGCTCGATCCAGTTCCCATAGAATGACTGTGCCACAAAATCGCCCGCGAAGATATCCGGAAGCTGTCCGTTGGTCGCCCACAACTGAATCTTCTGACTCGAGTCATCCCAAGTGACATTTTGCGGTACCAGGCGCACGCCGGTTTCTTCTTCGATCCTTTTTAAAATGGGATCATTGGGGTCCGCCAGTCCATCGTCTGCGCCCCAAATCGCCACGCTTACTTCAACCAGGGCGCTCTCTTGCTGCGAGGAAGAAACGGCGCCAGTGCCGCTGGCGGGAGCGCTGCCGGATGCCGGAGCTCCGCATCCGGCAAACAGACCGGCCGCCATAAGTGTACTCAGTGCCAATGCTGCGAATCGTTTTGCTTTTTTCATGTTCAACTCTCCTTTTTTCAATC
>DBFXIC010000009.1:0-4029 GCA_048455095.1 Anaeromassilibacillus sp. | reverse complement strand
AAGAAAAGAAAAAGAGAAGTAAACGATTCATGTTGGACAGTGGAGGTTTACTCACTTTGGTATATTGTTTCCCGGGCAGTAAATTAAAACACTTTTTTATGGTCCGTTTATAAAAAAACTGCCGGGTAAAGAGCCTCAGGCCCAGTCCCATCCTCCCTGTCCCCGGTGGGGCGTCGTCCGGCTGACTGTTTTGAGGGGGATGCTGTGGGGATGTTTCCTGCTCCATTGGAAAAAACGGTGGATGTTTCTTACTGTTGCGGGATACCAGAATTATGCCGTCCTTAGCGGCTTGTCCGCCGAACGCCGGCGGCAGGGCCGCCGGTGTGAGAAGTTCAGCCGCGTTGGCAGGATTCTGGTATTCCGGGACAGTTAGAAACACCCCGTTTTTGAGGCTGGAGCAGGAAACACCCCCACAGCATCCCCCTCAAAGCAGCCAGCCGGACGACGCCCCGCCGGGGACAGGGAGGATGGGAATGGGCCTGAGGCGCCCTTCCATTCCCGATCAGTTTCTTCTTATTAAAATACCAACCGCTCCGGCATAGCCTGCAGTGAGGGCGAGGAAGGCGGCTGCGGCGGCAGGGGGGACAGGGAGCAGGGTTTGCAGCAGCGGGGTTATGATTAGGCCTGCGGCAAACCACAGAATGGTATTGGTAATCAGAAATAATTTTGGGGGTAATTTGTATAGAAGTGTCTTCAGTGAGAATTGAGGGGTGATTGTATTGTTTTCCATATAAATTCCTCCTTCCTGGATAAAGCGTAACAGATGCTATTCTTTATATCTATCCAGAAAGTGCAAAATTTATGTAAAATCAAAGTTAACTGTTTGGCCGGTCAGTGGATTTGTTGTGCCAAACGGCTAATGAGTTAAAAATATGATAAAAATACGCGGCTGCCCGGAGCCTGCATATTTGATGCAAAGGCAGCGGACAGCCGCGTGCTGTGATTTTAGAGGTATTTCTTCAGGACTTCCGCTTTGTCCAGTTTCTCCCAGGGGAGGTCAAGGTCGTGGCGGCCGAAGTGGCCGTAAGCTGCGGTCTGTTTGTAAATCGGGCGGCGCAGATCCAGCATTTTGATGATTCCGGCCGGTCTTAAGTCGAAGTTTTCACGGATGATTTCCACCAGCTTCTCATCGGAGAGCTTTCCGGTTCCATAGGTATCAACCATGATGGAGGTGGGCTGAGCCACGCCGATGGCGTAGGAGAGCTGGATTTCACATTTATCAGCCAGTCCTGCGGCAACGATGTTCTTTGCCACATAGCGGGCTGCATAGGCTGCGGAGCGGTCTACCTTGGTGCAGTCTTTTCCGGAGAAAGCGCCGCCGCCGTGACGGGCATATCCGCCGTAGGTATCCACAATGATTTTACGTCCGGTGAGTCCGCTGTCGCCATTGGGTCCGCCGATCACGAAGCGTCCGGTGGGATTGATGTAGAATTTGGTTTCATCGTCAATCAGCTCTGCGGGCAGAATGGGATCGAAAACATATTTTTTGATGTCTTCATGGATCTGTTCCTGGGTTACGTCGGCATCATGCTGCGTGGAAAGGACAACGGCTTCCAGGCGGATGGGCTTTTCATTTTCATCGTATTCCACGGTTACCTGGCTCTTTCCGTCGGGCCTTAAGTAAGGAAGGGTTCCGTCCTTGCGCACCTTAGTCAGCTGTTTTACCAGCTTATGGGCAAGGCTGATGGGGTAAGGCATGTATTCTTCGGTTTCATTGGTGGCAAAACCGAACATCATGCCCTGGTCTCCGGCGCCGATGGCTTCGATCTGGGCATCCGTCATTTTATGTTCCTTGGCTTCCAGCGCTTTGTCAACGCCCATGGCTATGTCGGGGGACTGTTCGTCAAGAACTACCATAACGCCGCAGGTGTTGGCGTCAAAGCCATATTCGGATTTGGTATAGCCGATTTCACGCACAGTATCGCGCACGATTTTCTGGATATCCACGTATGCCTTTGTGGTGATTTCTCCCATTACCATAACAAGGCCGGTGGTGGTGCAGGTTTCACAGGCTACACGGCTCATGGGATCCTGCTCCATCAGCGCGTCAAGAACCGCGTCAGAGATGGCATCGCACATTTTATCGGGATGGCCTTCAGTTACGGATTCAGAAGTAAATAAATGTTTCTCCATGTTTCCTCCTTTTGGACATTTTGTCCTGCAATAAAAAAAGTCCGCTATAAGCGGACCCGATGTTAATGATAATCAAATCCTCTTATTGTTCGAAATGCTCGCTCAGGTTGGCACCTTCCTCTGACGGGGTTGCCGTGGCTTCGCAGGTCCTATGTACCTCCACCACTCTGAATAAGAGATGATACAATATTGAATTTTCTTATCTGTGACTACGTTCCTTACAATACACCATATGCCGCGTTCTGTCAACGGGACATTTCCCGGGAAATGTCCAAAAAACTGAAAAAACAGGAGTATTATATTCCCACCGGCATCCGGATACAGGAAAATAAACAGCCTGGGATGCCGCTGTTTTAATATTTCCGCTGTTTCAGGAGCTCAGATCAGACTACCTTAAAACGAAATTTTTTCACGTCTCTTTCGTTATCGACTTTTTCTATCATTGCGCCGAGGCCCCTGAGCTTTTCGGGGAAATTCTCATAGCCTCTTTCGATATAGCGGATATCATCCACGGTGGAGATCCCTTCCGCTGCAAGTGCCGCGATCACAAGTGCCGCGCCTGCCCGGAGATCCGGAGCCGTGATGCTTGCGCCGGTGTAGCGGCCCACGCCGTCAATTATCGCCGTGTTCCCTTCTACTTTAATGTTGGCGCCCATTCTGGTAAGCTCATCCACATATTTAAAACGGTTTTCGAAAATACTTTCCGTTACGATGCTTGTCCCCTGGGAAAGTCCCAGCGCAACAGTGATTTGGGGCTGCATATCCGTGGGGAATCCGGGATAAGGAAGGGTTTTCACATGGGTATGGTTCAGCGGCCTGGATGCCACAACCCTGACTGCGTCATCAGACTCTTCCACCTCACAGCCAATCTCCATCAGTTTGGCGCTGATGGATTCCAGATGCTTGGGAATTACATTTTTTACCGTAACATCACCGCGGGTGGCGGCTGCGGCAAACATAAAGGTTCCCGCTTCGATTTGATCCGGTATGATGGTGTATTCCGTCTTATGAAGGCGTTCCACGCCCCTGATACGGATCACATCCGTACCTGCGCCCTTGATATTGGCGCCCATGCTGTTAAGGAAATTGGCAAGATCCACCACATGAGGCTCCTTCGCCGCATTTTCAATAATGGTCATTCCATCCGCCATGGCTGCGGCCATCATAACATTGATGGTTGCGCCCACGCTGACTACGTCCATATAGAGATGGCTGCCCTTCAGCTTTTCGGCCTCCGTAATGATCAGGCCGTGTTCAATGCGCACATCCGCACCCAGAGCCTTGAAGCCCTTGATATGCTGATCAATGGGGCGGCTTCCGATGTTGCAGCCGCCGGGAAGAGCGACCTCTGCTTTATTGTATTTGCCTAAAAGAGCGCCCAGCAGATAGTAGGACGCACGGATTTTCTTAATATAGTCATCTTCAATTACAAGTTCATGGATAAGGGAGGCATTGATTTTCACGGAATGCCTGTCCACACGCTCCACAATTACACCAATGCTCTGCATCGCCTGGAGCAGTATATTCGTATCCCTGACATCGGGCATATTTTCAATCAGAACCGTTTCATCTGTCATTACCGAAGCTGCCAGTATGGCAAGCGCTGCGTTCTTGGCACCGCCTATCTCCACTTCACCAACAAGCGGATTCCCGCCTTCAACCATATATTGTTCCATATCAACCTCTTTATGTATGCGGGCTTAGCGCAGCAACAGCGCGCCCACCGGCATACGGATCCCTTCACACGATTTCCACTGATTACCAACTTTTTATAATAGCCTGACCGGACTGTCACTTTTCAAAAATTATTATTGACTGTCAGCCTCTCTTTATGCAAACTCATCATTAGTAAAATCTGACATACAAATTTTCGATTATTATACCATATATACAAAA
>DBFXIC010000008.1:0-2955 GCA_048455095.1 Anaeromassilibacillus sp. | reverse complement strand
TCAGGGAGCCGCCCGCATTGACCACCTGGCCGTCCAGCGTGACGATGCGGAACCGGTAGCGATAGCGCCGGGCCACCGCCGTGGCGGCGTCCAGATCCTCCGCCACGACGATCCGGCCCAAAAGGGAGTGCAGGATGCCGTTGTACTGCTCGTCGCAGGTGCAGAGCTTTCCGGCGATTCCCACCACGCCGGGGCAGTCCTCGAGTCCCGGTTCATTGAGCAAATTGCCGCGGATATTGGAGAGCGGCAGGAAAGTTGCGCGGCCTCCGTCGCGCTGTTTTAAAAAGCCGATGGCGCGCTTTGCGTCTTGTTCGCTGCCAACCACGACGTTCTGCATGGCCGGGCCCAGGGCGGTCTCGATCGCCACGGCGTACTCGCGCGGCACTTTGATCAGGCGGGAAACCGGGCCGTGGATGCCCGATAGCGTGCCGTGCTTGGCCTCTTTCATCACGAGCTTAACGCTCTGCGAAAAGCCCTCCAAATTGCGTTCCAGATCCTCCAGAAGGCGGGCGCGGCGGGCGCACTCGTTGGCATCCAGGTTGAGCTTTTCGCTCTGCTGCTTGGCGGCCTCCGCACGCTGGCGGCGGGAGTTGAGCCGCAGCTCGTAGCCCTTCACCGTGTTTGTCAGCGCCAGGATGCGGTCGGTGGTATCCGCCAACATCCTGGCGTAATCCGCACCGCTCTGTTCCAACTCTTTGGCGCGGGCGTGTTTTTCCGAAAGGGTCTGTTCGACCGTCTGCATGCGCAGCTCGATCTCCGAAATGGTGGATTCCGCGGTCAGGGACGCCAGTTTTCTCTGCGTGGATTCTGCGGAAAGCGCGCTGATCTTCCGGGAATACCCGTCGATCTTTGCGGCGGTCTCGCCCATGCCCTGCCGCAGTTCTTCCAAACGCTTGGTACAGGCGGCGCTCTCCGCCTCCTTGGCGTCGATCAGCGCGGCTTTTTCTGCGATCTCCGCATGCTTCTGCGCGATCTCCGCATCCATATCCCTGCCGGACTGCGCGGACTGCGCGAGCTCCCGCTCGATGCGGGCGATGTTTTCCCGGTTATGTAGGATGTCGTTTTCCAGGACGGAGACCTCGCCATCCTTGGCAACGGCGGCCTCCTCCATATGGGCGGCCTCCTGACGCGCCTCATCCACCTTTGCGGTGCAGGCGTTCGCCTGGGTAAAATTATCCTCGATCTCCTGCTCGATCGCCGCGAGCTGCGCTTCCAGCTCGTCGTAGTGGTTTTTTGCAATCACGATCCGGTCGTCGTGCTCGCGCAGGACATGGCCGGAGCGTTCCAGCGTATGAAGCCACAGGCCGATTTCCAGCGTGCGTTTCTCCGACGCGTATTCCAAATAGCGCTCCGCTTTCTCCGCCTGCTCCTTCAGCGGCCCGACGCGGCCCTCCAACTCGGAGAGGATGTCCCGCAGGCGCAAAAGGTTTTCTTCGGCCTGATTCAACCGGCGTTCGGATTCCTCTTTGCGGTAGCGGAAGCGGGAAATGCCCGCTGCCTCTTCAAAGATTTCGCGCCGGTCCTCGCTGCGCGCGCCGACGATGCTGTCGATCTTACCCTGTCCGATGATCGAATAGCCATCGCGTCCCAGGCCGGTATCCATGAACAGCTCGTTGATGTCGCGCAGGCGCACGGCCACCTTGTTGATCAGGTACTCACTGTCCCCGGAGCGGTAATAGCGGCGCGTCACCGCCACCGTATCGTTGTCAAAGTCCAGACGGCGGTCGGCGTTGTCGATGGTGAGTGTCACCTCGGCAAAGCCCTGCGGCTTTCGGGCGGGCGTGCCGTTGAAGATCACATCCTCCATGCGGGTACAACGAAGCGTCCGGGTCGACTGCTCGCCCAGAACCCAGCGCACAGCGTCGCTGATATTGCTCTTTCCGCTTCCATTCGGCCCCACAACCGCGGTGATGCCGCGGTCAAACTTCAGGGTCGTCTTATCGGGAAAAGTTTTAAAGCCCTGTATCTCCAACGATTTTAAAAGCAAGCTGTCACTTCCTTCTCCAAAGCGGCGATGGTAAACGTGTGTTCCGAAAGGGCGGCGTCCTCCGTCAGGCGCACAGAATATCCCCGTCGCGCCAGCTCCGCAAGGTTCGCTTTTTTCTGTCCTGCGGCTTTGGAACGCATTTTCGGATTAACTCTGATTTCAATAGTTTCTTTGAAAATCTGATTTTCTTCTAAAACCTGTAATATTTTCTGCAAAATCCGGCGGCTCTCACAGAGCTCGCGGAAAGCCGGATGCCAGGGGCCGGCGACGCGGTCCCGTTCTAACTCCGGCGTGCTGTGCAATCCCAAACGGATGACGCGGATGCCCCGCGCCTCAAAGAAATTGAGCAGCCCGGCGCACAGCGCCACCGCATCCTCCAACTCCATGGGGCGATACATCCCAGAGTGGTATTTCATTTCCAGGTCCGTGCCGCGCATCACAATCGTGGGATAGATGCGCATGGTGTCGGGCTCTAAGGCCGCAAGCCTGCGCGCGGTTTCCTGTGCGCCTGCGGGCGTGTCGCCGTAAAGACCGGTCATCATCTGCAATCCCAGGGAGAAGCCCGCGGCGCGGATCTGCCGGGATGCTTCCTCCACCTGCGCCGCCGTATGGCCCCTCCGGTTCAGGGAGAGGACGCGGTCGTCCATGCTCTGTGCCCCCAGTTCGATGGAGATCACTCCATAGCCTTGCAACAGTGCAAGGATTTCCGCGTCGATCGCGTCGGGCCGGGTGGAAATCCGGATGCCGGAAAAACTCCCATCGCGCACAAACGGCGCCGCCGCTTCCAGCAGGGAAACCATATATCCCCGCTCGATCGCAGTAAAGCTCCCGCCAAAAAAGGCGATCTCCGCGCCGCATCCCGCCGCCAAACCCTGTTTTGCCGTGAGGGCCGCGGCGCGCACATCCTGCGGCGCCGGCTGCCCCTGCTGCCCGGTAATGCTCCGCTGGTTGCAGAAGCTGCACTGGTG
>DBFXIC010000007.1:0-4577 GCA_048455095.1 Anaeromassilibacillus sp. | reverse complement strand
GTACCCTATTCCCGTACGAATATGGTTTACAACACAAAAGATTTGGAGGAAAGCCAATGAACATGAAAAAGGCGGTTTGCGCTCTGCTTGCGGCGCTGCAGGTTACCACAGCGGCGGGATGCCTGCCGGTAGCGCACGCTTCCCAAGAGACCCCTTCCCGGTTGGAACCCAAAATGGTCAGCAACATGCCGGTGATCGACGGCAAGCTGGACGATTCAGTGTGGAACCTGCAAAACAGTGTGGGAAAGCCCTTGCAGGACGGCACGCAGCACAGCGCGTCTTTTGACGTGCTGTGGGATTACGAGTATCTGTATGCCGCCGTGCGCGTGGAAAACGACCCGGAGCTCATTGCGGGCAGCGTCTGGATGGAAGGCGACGTGGTCAACCTGTTTTTTGACAAGACCAACCACAAGAGCGCGCCGTACGCTGAGGGCGATTGGCAGATTGGTATCGGCTACAACCCGAAGGACGCGTTTGACCCCTTTATCCTCTTTGGCAGTGGGGTGACCGCCTTGACGGAGGCCCGGGATGAGCTGGAACGCAATATCCTCGCAGCGACCTCTGAAACGGAGAACGGTTGGGACGTTGAGATCGCCGTACCGTGGGACAGCCTGGGCATTGACCCGTATCTGCAAAAGAATTTCGGCTTCGATATCGGCGTAGACAATAAACGCTTTTCCCACAGTGCCGGCCAGGTGGATTATCTACTTTGGGAGACAAACGGCCAGGCCAGCTTCTGGAACAACACCGCTGGTTTTGGAGACATCTCCCTCTCCACGGATACTGTGAAAAATACAGACGACGGCGTCGTCTATGCGCAAAATTTTGACAGCATTGAAAACGGCGCGCTCCCCGAGGGCTTCAGCCCAATCGCCGGGCAGGAATCTGGCTGGTCTGTCCAGGATGGCAGGCTGGTGGGGGATTTCTCCGACGGTAGCGCCATTGAACGCCGGATTGCGCTTCCGGCCTTGGGCGGCAACTTTACCTATGACCTTGATTTCACCATTGAAGATGCGGTCGATGCGAGACGCTGGCTCTCCGCCTTCTACCGTGCCCCGCTGGACAACGGCGACGGTTATTATCACTTCACCAACCGTCTCAATGGCGCCGGAGAAATCTCCGTGAAGGGCGCGGACAACACATGGCCCACCGCCTTTGTCAATACGGATGGGACCAGCGAAGCGAAGCCTTTGGCAAAGAGCGATCCATATCATCTCTCCATCACCGCTTTGGGCCAGAATCTGACGCATGTGCGCACCGGCTCCAAAGAGGAGGAAGGCTTTAACCACAATGTTAACACCTACGAAAAAATCGGCGAATCCCGCCCCGCCACCACCGCGGCTGATTTACGGGCGCGGGGACGCTTCGGCCTTCAAGCGGACCGATTGAAGGCGACTTTCGACAACTTGGTGATCCGTAGGCTGGACATCGATAAACTGCATGTGGAGGGGCTGCCGGACAGCATTGAACAGCTCAGCGTGCTGCCAGAGATGCAGATCAGCGCGGACTGTTCCAACGGGAAGACAATCCCGGTGGATCGGAACGACGCCAGGGTTTATTCCAGCGATGAAACGGTTCTGCGCGTCCTGGACGACGGGACCATTCGCTCCCTGCGCACCGGAAAAAGCACCATTTCCGTTATCGTTGCAAACCGGCTTTATACCAAGGAAATTGAGGTGACGAAGTCGGACCGGGTTCCGGCGATTACAGAACTGCATGTGCAGGGGAAACAGGGCGTGTATCCGGTGGTCCAGGGACAAACCGTACCGGTTTCCATGCTCAAGTTTGACGCGGTGGATGAGCTGTTAGAAAGCCACGTCCTTTCAGGCGCCGACGCGGGGATCGCGCTTGCCTCCTCCGACGAATCCGTGGTGAAAATTGAAAACGGCCAGTTTGCCGCCGTGGGCGTAGGGACTGCTTCCGTGACGGCCACCATCGACGGCGCTTCCGATAGCATTTTCGTTTGGGTACGCGCCGATGAAAACGACGACGTGTTCTTTAAGGCGGATTTTGAAGACGGGAACCTGCCTGCGGACTGGAAACAGATTGGCGGCGGGTATACAATTGGCGAAGAAAACGGGAATCACTTCCTGGAAATGCAACCAAGTACCCGGTTCATCATCCCCATGCCCGAGGGGACGGCCGACTATACTGTCGAGGCTGACATGACCTTCATGCAGGCCAGCAATTCGGCACGCTGGGCATCCATCATGTATCGTGTACAGAATCAGGACAGGCCCTACTATCAGTTTGCCGTCCGGCAGGATTCCACCGCGACAAACGGCGTGGAGTTTGCCGCGATGACTGAAAACGGCGCTTGGGACGTGCGGGAAACCGCTTCTTTTGACGGCAAGATGGAACCCGGGTTGACGCGTCATCTAAAAGTGACCATCACCGGGGACCGCGTGAAGGAATGGATCGACGGCAAAGAACTCATTTTTACCGATAAAGCGGCGGATCTTGGCGCGGGCGATATCGGCCTGCAATCGAACCTGGTGACCGTCCGGTTCGACAATGTGACGGTCCGCCTGAATCCCGAACCACTTCCGGATATTCCGAAACCGGAAAATAACTATGCGAAGGTCAAAAACCTGAGTGACCATCTGGTCGCCGCGCCCACTGTAATTGTGAACTGCCTTTCCAGTCTTGATGGCGTGGACGCCCTGATCAGCGACGACGTGACCAGCAGCGTGATGCTGCGGGCCCGAACAGAGACGGACGGCATGACCGCCCTTTACAGCGGGGATACACGCATCGGGGACCTGCAAAGCGTTACCAGCAGGCTGTATGGAAAGATCCTCCTCCTAATCGAACTGGAGGATCAGGATACCGCAGATGCCCTTGCAGCTTTCATCGAGGAAAACAAAATGGAGGATCTGCAGGTTGCAAGCGCCGACGGCGCGTTGCTCCGCGCCTTCCGTGAGAAGGCCACGAAAACCCGTGCGAGCCTGATCCTTACAAATGAAACGCTGACAATGAACGACGCTTACCAAGCGGTTCGCGCGGCGAACGCGGCAAAAGCGAAAAACGTCATCATCCGCCAGTCTGCCGCGGACAAGACCGTAGTGGAGGCGATGCAGCGTAGGCTGATGTCTGTGTGGGTTGTTTCGGACGATACCACCGTGGGCCTGTTCGGCGCGATCCAATCCGGCGCAAACGGCATTATCACCGGCAATCCCGAAAAACTGGACGGCCTTGCGGAGCTCTTTACGGGCCGCACCATCACCCGCCGCACCTTCATGATCGGCCACCGCGGCACCCCTGGAAGTGCACCAGAGAATACAATGGCAGGCTACATCATGGCATTTGAGGACTTCGGCGCGCAGATGTTTGAAAACGATGTGTATCTGAGTAAAGATAAAGAGGTCATCATCCTGCATGACGACACCTTTGCGCGTACGACGGATATCCTTACCAATCAGAAGATTTCGGACAGTGTGTTTACAAACGGTGTGACGCGTCAGAATTGCCGCCCCAAGGATCTTACCTTGGAGCAGATCAAGCTGCTGGATGCCGGTTCCTATTATGGCCCGGAATTTGCCGGTGAACCCATCCCCACCCTCCGGGAACAGTTGGAATACATGAAGGGCAAAGACGTCGTCCTGTTCCTGGAACTCAAGGATGCCTCGGACGGTATCGAAAAGGCCTGTATGGATCTGATCAAAGAGTATGGCCTGGAAGATCAGGTATGTGCCATTACCTTCAACGCGAAGAGCGTGCCAATCGCTCTGGAGGAGTTGCCCACTTTGTCCCTGGGCTACCTCAGCGGTGTGGGCAGCGTGGATGTCAACAATCCCATGGTAACGGTACGCAAGGCACTCAATCAGATTTTACCAATGAACACGACCTTCAATCCTTCCTATGGCGCAATCCACAACGAGATGTTTATCCAGCAGATGCAGGGCCGCGGGATGACTTTGTGGCCGTGGACGTATAACGACCGGAGTGGTTTTGACTGGGCGATCGATCACGGCATTAACGGCCTGACCACCAATTATGCAAACTGGGCGATGGATTATGTGTTTGGCATTCAGGCGGAAAAGAACAATTATAACCTGAAAGAAGGGGAGAGCGTTTCCCTGAAGGCCACGGGCGAAACGAACATTCATGAGATCGTTACATATGACGCCCCGGAAATTGTGGTGTTGGATGGCGGCGACTGTATCAATGTGTCCGGAAATACCGTCACAGGCATCAAAGCGGGAACCGCGACGGTCGCGCTTCGCGTTGGTTCCGAGATGGGCGAAAAGACGTACGACCTCTACAGCAAGCCGGTCACGCTCACCGTTGACGCGGTCCCGTCCGAGCATATGCTGACAGTGAACTTCCCGAAGAATGTGAAGCTGTCCATCGGCGGCGAGGAGCAGAAGCTCGCAAACCTGCTGGGCGCGTACAAGGCGGTCGTAATGGCCGATACCGGCCTGGAATTCAGCTTTGCCCCGGCAGTGGAAGGCCGCGGGATCGCGGGCGTCACCGTCAACGGCGAGGCAGTTGAGGCCGGCGAGAACTTCAATAGTAACGAGTATATCCTCAAGACGGAAATGCCGAACAAGGATACCGAAATCAACCTCGACTTT
>DBFXIC010000006.1:0-7249 GCA_048455095.1 Anaeromassilibacillus sp. | reverse complement strand
GCATCCGCCTTGGTGGTCGCCAAAAGCGGGTTGGATTCCAGTGGATCACAGGGATATCGGTTGGATACCCGAATGGACAGGAGCCCTTTTACCGTTTTGATTTCCACGTGGATGTCCTTTTCCGGAATCTGTTCGGAGGCCTCTATCGCATTGTCGATTAGATTACAGAGAATGGCGCAAAGATCTTCCGCAGGAAGATCAAACTTTTGAGAAAGAAATACTTTTATATCGATCGGGATGCCTTTGACGGAGCACTGCGCACTTTTGGCGTTCAATACCGCGTCCAGGACCGGACAACCGGTCTGCAACACCTGTTTGAGCAGCAGGCGCGGGTCATTCAATTGGCTAAAATAAGCGCTCAACGCTTTGTAGTCCTGTTGATCCAGCAGGGCCTGCATGTAAAGCATGTGGTTTTTCAAGTCGTGCCGCAGTTCCCGCAGCTCATGGTACATGGTTTCGACATCTTTCAGACTGTTGATCTGCATACTCAACTGGTTGTTGGTCAATTCAAAATGAACCTTTTTGCCATAGTCCTGCAGCAGCTTACCAAAGATGCAGTACAGCGCCAGATAGAGGACCAACAATCCCAGATTATTCAGGGCATCCAGCCGCAAGAGCAGCGTGATAAACCGAATGGTAAGCGTGACCGCAATCGCCAGAAACATCAGAAAATAGTAATTGCGCGGCAGGGCGTAGTCCGTATGGATCGGAAACCGCACCATCAGAAAGAGCGCAATTGCCAGCACTGCTTTGGTCAGGAGCAAATAGGCAAGCTGGGAGTGTGAAGGAAAACGATTGTACAGCTGTGTGCCGATGAAGAGGTGGATTTCAATCAAAATACTGATGGCGACAATAGTGGTCAGGAGTTTGCAGGCGCCGTTGCCCTGGAGAAGAAAGGAGAACAAAAGACCAAAAGCGGCGAGAACGGAAAAATATAGGGTGAAATCGGGGGTGGAAAAATACGCGGTGGTTGGATCGAGCCGGAACAGGCCGATTGACGCCAGTGCCAGCAAATATTTAATTCCCCTGAACCAAGGGCTGTCCCAGCGGAATCGATAATTATATTCCAAAAGCCAGAACAGAGAGAACGCTTCCAAATACAGGGAAGCCCATCTGCAAAAAACATCCATTCAGATCACCCGCTCCAATTCTTCCATGACCTGTTCCACACGGTACTTGCTCATGGGGATGGATTCACCGGTGTTCAAAAGAACCTCGTGCTTATTCACGCTGGCGATAAACCGCGCGTTGACCAGATACCCCTTGTGGACACGGATAAACCCATATTCGGAGAGGAGCGCTTCCAACTCCTTGAGCCTGTAGCGAATCTCCACGGTTCCCTGTAGCGTGAAGAGCTTTTGAATCTTATCGCTGCTCTCAATATACAGAATTTTGTATGGGGCGATCCGGTAGACCTCCTTACCATTATCAATCTGTAGCTCCGTTTGGCGCTTTTCCAGCTCCGCAATGATAGCTGGGACGCATTCCTCCAGATCCTGATAAAAATGGCCTTTCCGGATGAACCGAAAGGGTGTGACTTGGAACGATTCAAAAACCAGCTCCTCATGGCTGGATACAAAGACGATCAACACATCGTCCGCAATCCTGCGCAGCTGCCGCCCCAGCTCGATGCCGTTCATATTGGGCATGCTGATGTCGAGGAATAAGAGGTCATAGCGATTGTTGGCAGAGATATGATCCATCAGGAGCTCTGGTTTTTGAAAACGCTCGATCTCTACCGGGCGGTGGTAGTGCTGGAAAGCGGCGCACACCTGCTCGGGATAAAGCTGTAAAGCGGCGCGCTCGTCGTCGCAGTATGCAACCTGAATCATGTTCCCCACCCCCACTGTGATTTTTTATACTTCGCTTTGGAACGAAAAGGTCCTCTGCGCCCCCGTAAACCAATTTGCGGCATAGAAATGCCAGATGATTCAGCGATTTCCAAAGGACAAAGCAATTGTTTTTTAAATAACTATGATCAGCATATCGGAATTTGCATGGAAAGTCAATGAAAATATAGGGATTTGTTGTCATAACTTACAAAGCAGCGCTGCCTGCCCTTGGCATCTAAATCCATTTGCGCCCTATATTGACTTTACGCGCATAATTATTGATTTCATTTGGATAATTTGATAGGTTAAGTATCAAGGAAAGACAATACCGACAAGAAATTAAGCGGAGGTGGTCAAATTTTTAATGAATTTGAGATGACCCAAACAGTGTGGAAAGCCCGAAAGAAAAAGGAGGAGCAAGAATGAGTAAAAACAGGATCCTTTCGCTGCTGATCGCAGCGACCCTGTTGGGAACCACCGTTGCGGCGCCGATCGGCGAAGCACAGGCTGCCCAGCAAGAGGAGAAGACAGTCGTTTCCATGGGAACAGATTTTACCAACACCGATGTTCCCAACAGCAATTACGATTACTACAAGAATGTCCGTTATGTGGTAAACGAGGGCGGACCGACCTTGTCGCATTCCACCGACTCGAACGTCGATATCCTTTATGAAGAGGCTTCCGGCTACTACTTCAAGGATTTGAATCAGAACGGCAAGCTGGACGATTATGAGGACTGGCGGCTTTCCAGCCTTGACCGTGCAAAGTCCCTGGCAGCGCAGCTCGGGACGGAGCAGCGTTTGGCCCTGATGACCCACGGTTCCACGGGTAAGACCAAGGAGGGCATGAAAGAGGGCACCCGCTTTAACCTGACGAGAAGCACCTCTGCGGCCGACGTAATGGCGGAGGACAACAACAAGCTGCAATCCTGGGCGGAGGATACGCCCGAAATGTTTGGCATCCCGGTTGTGACCAGCACCGACCCGCGCCACACGGGTATCGTCGATTCCGGTACGATCGAGACGACAGAGCCGGGCGGCACCGTTTCCAAATGGCCCAACAATATGGGCATTGCGGCAACCTTTGACGCGGACACTGCGGCCGAATACGGCGCCGTGGTCGCTGCGGAATACCGCGCCATCGGCATTCAGATGATGCTTGGGCCGCAGATGGATCTCATCACCGAACCCAGATGGTCCAGAGACAGCAGCACTTTCTCTGAAGACCCGGAATTAAACGCGGACATGGCCAGCGCCTTTATCGAGGCCATGCAGACCGACACCAACTATGAAGAGAGCAACTGGGGCGTCGACGAGGGCTGGGGTACCGGCAGCGTCGCCACCATCGCAAAGCACTGGCCCAGCGGCGGCACCGGTGAATTTGGCTTTGACGCCCATAAGGACGACGGCAAGTTCGGCGTGTACCCCGCAGGCAACTTTGAAACCATCCTGCAGTACTTTGTCAAGGGCGCGGGATTTGCAGAGGAATATAAGGGAACCACGAAGCAGTCTGCCGGTGTGATGCCGTATTACACCATCCCGTTCGACCAGGATCCGAGCGGCGAAAACGTGGCGAACGGCTTCAGCAAGTATATTGTGCAGCAGCGCCTGCGCGAAGATCTTAACTACGACGGCTTGGTCTGCACAGACTGGAAAATCCACGGCAGCCACGAGGGCATGGGCGGCGCGGATACACCTTGGGGCCTGGAACCCAGCAAGGGTTATGACCGTCCGTACCGCATCCTGGCGAGCATACTTGCGGGTGTGGATCAGATGGGTGGCCTGGACAGCGACCAATATGTGATGGAAGATATGCTGGCAGCTTACGATATGGGCGCCAATGGCAGCAAGACATACGGCATAGAAGCCCTAGGAGAGGACTTCATGGATGAGCTGACCGAGGCCTCCGCCACCCGCATTCTGAAGGTCATCTTTAACCTGGGTTTGTTTGAAGACCCGTACGCAGACCCGGATTACGCGAAGTCCTTTGTCGGTTCCCCGGAACTGAACCAGGAAGCATATGAGACCCATAAAGATGCCGTCATCATGGTGAAGAATTCCAACAACACCCTTCCGCTCAAGGCGGAGGACGGCAAAGAGCTCACCGCCTATGTCCCCCTGAAAGAGACGACGAGCGGCGGCTGGTGGGGACCGGTCACCACGAAGACCGAAGCAGTGCTCAGCCTGGATACTGTGCAGAAATATTATAATGTTCCGGATGCGCTGGTGGAGGCGGATGAGAGCGGTGAGATGCCCTCCGATGAAGTCAAAGCGCAGGCAGCGGGCGAAGCGGATTTTGCCATTATTGAATTGCAATCGCCCAGCATGGCGATGGAGTACACGGACGGCCGCCCGCAGAACCTGACCTACGGCGAATACACGGCGGACGCGATGCGCGAAACCAGCATCGGCTACGACTGGTATCACGCAGACGGCACCCTGGTGCAGCACAACGAGACGCCGGACGAGTCCAAGGGCGATTACAAGTCCAACCGTTCCAGAAAGGGCAACACCCACGCCGGCACGCCGGAAAATCTGGAACTCATCCAGGAGACGGTGAAGCTGATGGGCGACAAGCCGATCATTTTCATCCTTAGCATGGAGAACCCGATGGTCGTCTCTGAATTTGAGCCGGAGGTCGACGCCCTGCTGATCGGCACAAGCGTTTCCCCGGACGCATTCCTGGAGGCGATCTCCGGTCAGAGCGAGCCCAGTGGCCTGCTGCCGGTCAACATGCCGGCCAGCATGGAAGCGGTGGAGACCGCGTGCGAAGACGGCTACCACGACATGGAAGTCTACAAGGACAGCGACGGGAACGCATATTCCTTCGGCTTCGGCTTGAACTGGGCTGGCCAGATTGCGGACGAACGCACCGCGAAATACACGGATATCGGCGATCCGAAGCTGGAAAAGACCACTTTCCCGGATACATACGATGAAAAATATATGATCGTGGAGAGCCAGGAAGTGCGCGATGAGAAGGTCGAAGCGCTCATCAACGCCATGACCGCAGAAGAAAAATTTGCCCTGCTGGGCGGCGGCCCGAACGGGACCGTGGCCGACGCGGGAACCCTGACAGGCGTGCCGCGCCTGGGCGTACCGCAGATGCGTATGTTTGACGGCCCGGACGGCGTCACCTCGATCTATGACACCACTAACCCGCCGATCGAGCAGATGCTGGCCTCCACCTGGAGCACCGGTCTCGCCTACGACTACGGCAAGATCAGCGGTTCGGAAAACAAGGCGATCTCTGGCAGCATCCAGTTGGGCTCGCAGTTTGACATCACCCGTACGGCTCACTTTGGACGCAGCAAGGATCAGCTTGGTGAGGACCCGTTCCTCGTATCCCGCCTGGCGGTCAGCGAGACCGAGGGTATCCAGGATCAGAATGTCCTGGCGACGCTGAAACACTTTGCCGTGTTCGCACAGGACAGCACCCCCGGCGGCGCAGTTGATGTGCAGGTGGACGAACAGACCATGCACGAGCTCTACCTTGCCCCGTTTGAAGCGGCAGTTCATGAAGCGGATGCCGCAGCCATCATGTCCTCCTACAACGGCGTGAACGGCGCATGGGCTTCTGCCAGCAGCGAATTACAGATCGATATCTTGCGCGATCAGTGGGGATACGACGGCATGACCATGACGGACTGGGGCGGCAACCATGCCTATACCCTGGACAAGGGCACGGATATTGAGATGCCCTCCGCAAACAACAACAATCAGAAGAACACCGAAGAAAAAATTGCAAACGGCGAGATGACCTGGGACGACGTGGATGAGGCGGTTGCCCATGTGCTCAACGGCATCGGCAAGGGCGGCTATCTGTATCTGGTCGAATTGGACAGCAACGGCTATGTCAAGGAAGAGCCGGGCCGCACGGAACCGATCAAGCTGGTCGACACGTATGAAGAAAAAGTGGACGACGGCCTGTTAGAAGAAAACCAAGAGATTGCCCTGGAAGTCGCGGAAAAAGGCGCGGTTCTCCTCAAGAACGACAATGAGGCCCTGCCTCTGGATGCTTCCGAGTCCTCCGTCGGTATGATCGGCCTCGGCGCGGTCAACCCGATCGCGGGCGGCAGCGGTCAGGAGCGCTCCTTCGGCACCCTGAGCAGAATGGTCAGCCCGTATGACCGCATGGTGGAGATCGCGGGCGATGCAAACATCGAAGCCACACCCGGTCTCGACATTGTGGGAACCACAGTTCCGGCAGAAAATCTGTATCAGGATGAAAACGGCGAGAAAAACGGCGTTGTGCGCACTTACGGCGTAGCCGGCGGTGGCGGCGGTTTCCCGTGGGGTGGCGGTTCCAGTGAAACCCTCATGGAAGGTCACGAGTTGGGCGAGTTCGCGGCAATCGACAGCCAGGTGGACTTCACCACCGGAACAAAAACCTATAAGAACGGCGCGAACGGCAACGCCTTTGAAAAGGGTGCGGCTTACACCTGGGAAACCTATCTGAAAGCGCCGGAGGACGGCGAATACACCCTCGTGTTCAACGGAATCGGTGGCACGGGCAGTGCAAAGATCACGGTCAATGGCAAAGAACAGTCCATCGGGAGCCTCTCGCTCCGTGAAGGCACTCAGTGGCCGTGGAACAATGTGATCTGCACCTCTACCGGTATGAACATCAGCAACGCCAACGTCACGCTGGAGGCAGGCAAGTTCTATAAGGTTAAGGTGACCGGCGTAGCGTCTTTGGAGCAGAAGGATCTGCAGGTCAGCTTGGGTTGGATCACCCCGAGCCAGAAGCAGCAGAACTATGACGAGGCCATCCGCATCGCGGAGGAGAGCGACAATGTCGTGTTCTTCGCATGGAGCTCCACCGGCGCGGAAGGCAATACCATTGAGGATTGCAGCTTGGCGCTTCCGGACGAGCAGGAAGCCCTGCTGCTCGACGTAATCGCGGCAGCCAAAGAGAGCGGCAATAAGGTTACCGTGGTACTGAACAACGGCGGCGCCGTGACCATGGACAAATGGGTCGACGACGTGGACGCCGTGCTCGAGATGTGGTATCCGGGCCAGGAGGGCGGCCTCGCAACGGCGAGAATCCTGCTTGGTGAAACCAATCCGAGCGGCAAACTCTCGCAAACCTTTATGAAGTACGACAATGAGACCCCGGTCACCGACAGCCAGGAGCACTTCGAGGAGCGTCTGAAGAAGAGCAGCAAAGTCACCGGCAACGGTGTGGACCAGCCGAAGAACTCCGTTTATTACACGGAAGGCATTATGACCGGCTATCGCTGGTATGACAGCGAAGGCATTAACCCGCTGTTCGACTTCGGCCACGGCCTGTCTTACACCACCTTTGCCTATTCCGATATGCAAGTCAAAGAGAACGGCGAAAACGGCTACGACGTCACCTTTACCGTCACCAACACCGGCGACGTGGCAGGCGACGAGGTCGCACAGGTTTACCTT
>DBFXIC010000005.1:0-5822 GCA_048455095.1 Anaeromassilibacillus sp. | reverse complement strand
GGGTGCAGAACAGCCGGGAGAAGCGCATGGGCGATTCATCTGCCAGCAACGCACCCGTATGGGTCATGAAGCCCCTCTCATCCACCAGACCGAAGGAGAGGAAATCCTGTGCATCCATTTCAAGACCAGTACGCTGACGATAGACCGAACGGAGTTTGGTAAAGGCGAAGTTTTCAAATCGATACAGCGTGGAAAGACTGTCATAAGTGCTGTTGCTGCCGCGCAGGACAAGGCGCTTGAGGTCAGCGGCCGTTGCCTGAACGCTTTCATTGCCTACGCGGATGTAAGCGATCCTTCCGCCGTCACCGATATAGTAATAGGGCGTTTCAGCCCCGGCAGAAACATGCAGGAGGATGAATTCCTTTCCATCCTCCCGCCTGATCTGCAAATCGATGCCTGGAAGCGGGTCCATTTTGCTCTTGATTGCCTCGCTGATTTTTTCGCTTGCTGTCTTTACATCAGAAAGGCCCTTAAGAGCGCCGTCATTGGCAACACCAAAAATCAGGACGCCGCCTTTACCGTTGGCAAAAGCACTGACACTTTTCAGCCAGCTTTTGGGCCTGCGATCTTCCAGCGCTTCCTTCTTATCGTATTCGGTCGCTTCACCAATATAGGCTTTAATGTCCACAACAACACCCCATTGTTCAACTCTCACTGGCGACAGGCGGAACATTTTCTATTTTATTATATACACAAGAGCTCTTTCTATCAACCACCTTAAGAAACCGGCCCCTATCGGAATGATCGCTGTGAATCAGGACTTTTAGCTCTTTTTTTGCCACAGAGGGTTGTTTCAGCTCACGCATCCTTTCTGTATTATGCGGAGGCCGAACAAGCAGAAGGCCGTACAATTCCCGCCAGCCAAAGAGGTCCGCATAGTGTGCTGCCCCTGCGCACATAGCGGCGCATGGTATTTTTCCAGACCTCGTAACCCGCGCAGGCCGTGGCCTGCGGACGCTGGGCAAAGATGAGAAGCTGTTCGTGATAGGGATATTTGTACAGGCGGGCGGCGGTTTGAAGATACGCCATCCACGCCGTGTGACTGCCGGTGATGCGCCGGGCCGTATCCTGCGCAAGCTGCACAAGGCTGTCCGTCCTGCTGTCGGGCATGCGTTCACCTTCCTTTCAGGCAGAGACCGGACGGATCGAGGTCGAGCCGGTCAAAGTCCTCGTCGGTCATGGTCTGGAGCTTGCGGATGACGCCTACCGTCGTGCGGCGCAGCCCGGTTTCCTCCCCGGACAGATACCCAAGCATGTTGCCCAGCTCCTCCATCAGTCCCAGGCGGGTGCCGGGGTTGTAGAGGATCATGAGATTCATTTCCGTCGTATTGAACATGTCATCGCTCCTGTTCTGCTTTTGCCGGTTTGCGTTCGGTCTGCGCGGGACGCGGCTCCCTGAGCCGCTTCAGCAGCGGCGGCCGGCGCTGAAGCGCCTGCTGCTTTTGAAATTCCGAAAGGGAGATCGCTTTTCCATCCAGATGATCGATTGCATCTCTGTCCAGTGTGATGCGCCCGTCGGGCGAAAGGGTCAGAGGTTCATTGAAAAGAAGCGTGCCGCAAAAATTGACGCGCGCCTGATTTTCCAGCGTGACAGGCACGCCCCACTCCTCCCCATACCGCAGGTCATACGCATAAATTTCCTGGGGCAGCAGGCTCCTGTCCACGCGCCAGTCCGCCAGCAGCGCGGGCTTTCCCCGAAAGGAGACCAGCTCAAAGGGCTGCTCCGCCAGCTCCGCCGCACGGCTTGCCTCCTCCATGACCCTGTCAGGGGCAGGCAGGAAGGCCGGAAGCTCCGCAAAGCCGAAGCTGTCCACATAATGAAAGCTGACGCCGCTCTTTCCCTTGAGGCCGACCACATCGCTGACGGACAGGCTATGGCCGGTGAAATCGCGTGGAGGGTCGAGGTTGAACCGCTCGTACAGCGATTCGAGCAACGCTTCCCGCGACAGATCGGGGCGTGACGGCAGGGCGCCGGTGTAGACGAGATCGTAGTTGGCGCGGTCCACCGCCAGCCCCGCCGCCCGCAGATGCTCAAGCGGTTCAAAGCGCAGATTATGGGTCGCCTCCGCGCGTCTGAGCTGGTAGATGGCATATGCGCCGAAGGGAGCCCGGAGAAAACGGCGCTCCTGGAACGCCTGCTTGTCCGTCTGCCTGGGCAGGGGCTCCTCCGGCGCGCAGGCGATGCCGCCCCGCTCCATATGCCCGGCAAACTCGCAGATGTGGTACACCCGCCCGGCCACCTCCGTGTGGTACTCGTCCACATACCGGCACCGGCTTACCTTGCTTCTGCCGTCCGGGAAGGTCATCCGGAGGTTCCCTCCGTCGGGAAGGGTGAACAGCGTCCGGTAATTGGTGTCAATAAAGCGAATGGTCTTTTCCTGGCTCACTTTTGTTTCCTCCCTTCCGCAAATTCCAGACGATACTTTACAAACGGCGTCCCCGTGTCCTCAAGCACGACGTCCGCCTCATAGGTGCGCCCCGTTCCGGGGGAAAACAGCCCTTTCAGGCTCACCCGCCCCTCCTTGAGCAGCGCGGCCGCGACGGAGGCTGTCAGCTCCTTGCGCATGGCGGCGAAAAAGCGGTCCTTCTTCCACAGCGCGAAGCCGCAGCCACGCGCGGTGCAGACGAAACCCTTTGCGTTTTCCACGACCGAAGCGCCGCAGCGCGGGCATACGCCCACGGCCCGGCGGTTGTCGGCAAACAGCATGTGTACGTCCCGAACGGGATGTTCGGAGGAGGCGAGTTCCCGTACCATGTCCGTGATGTCTGTGAGAAACGCCTCCCCGTCCAGCGCGCCCTGCTCCACCTCCCGCAGCTTCTGTTCCCACGCGGCGGTCAGGGCCGGGGACTGAATCGCCTCCGGCAGCACGGTAATCAGGGAAATCCCCTTGTCCGTCGGGACGAGGCAGATGCGTCTGCGGAACGCCCTTCGCTCCGCAAGCCCGGATTTGAGCAGTTTTTCAATGATGGCGGCGCGGGTGGCTGGGGTGCCCAGGCCGCGGCGTTCCGCATCCTTTGGGGTATTCTCTTTGGCCGCGTTCTCCATGGCCGACAAAAGGGTATCTTCCGAATACCGTTCGGGCGGCGTGGTCTTCCCTTCCCTGATGGAAGCCGTCACGGGGAGGAAGGTCATGCGCTCGTTCAGGGGCGGCAGGCCGTTTTCCTCTTCCTCGCGCTCCCGGCTTTTGAGCGTGGCGCGGAAAGCGGCGTCCAGCGCCCTCCATCCCGGATGCACCGTCCTTTTTCCCCTGGCGGTAAAGGAGACCCCCTCGCATTCCAGCCGGGCGGTTGTCTCCAGCATCACGCACGCCTCCCCGGCGGCACAGAGCAGGCGCGCCGCCACCAGCGTCAGCACGCTCCTTTCGCCGGCGGGCAGGGCGTCCAGCGGGTGATCCCGGAGAGCCGCCGTGGGAAGCAGGGCGTGGTGGTCGCTGACCTTTCCGGCAAGCTGCCGGGGATGACAGGGCAGGGAAAGCCCCGCGGCAAATGGAAGCGCCGCCGCCGCATAAGCAGCCAGCTCGCGCGCTTTCTCCGTCATGCCCTGCGGCAGATACCGGCTGTCCGTTCGCGGGTAGGTCAGCAGTTGCTTTTCATACAGGGATTGCGCGTAGTCCAGCGTCTGCTGCGCGGTGTAGCCGAGCAGACGGTTGGCGTCGCGCTGGAGCGCGGTCAGGTCGTAGAGCCTGGGCGGCTGTTCCCTGCGTTCGCTGGTTTCCACCGATACGACCCTTGCTTCCTTGCCGCCGCACAGGGCGGCGATGCGCTCCGCCTCCGCGCGATCCTCCGTGCGCTCGCTTTCGGCCGGGAAGGAGCCGCAGTCCAGCCGCACATGATAATAGGCGGACGGCTGAAACGCGGCGATATCCGCCTCGCGCTCCACCAGCATGGCCAGCGTGGGGGTCATCACGCGCCCGACGTTGAGCGTCCGTCCATAGAGCAGGGAAAAGTGGCGGGTGGCGTTGATGCCCACCAGCCAGTCCGCCTGCGCCCGGCACAGGGCGGCCCGACCCAGCGCATCATAATGCGCGGCCGGCTTCATCTGCCGCAGCCCCTCGCGGATGGCGTCTTCCTCCATGGAGGAAATCCAGAGCCGCAGGACGGACTTATCGCAGCCCGCCAGATCATAGACGAGGCGGAAGATGAGCTCGCCCTCGCGCCCCGCGTCGCAGGCGTTGACGACCTCGGAAACGTCAGCGCGGCGCATGAGGCGTTTGAGCGTTTCAAACTGCCGGGCGCTCTTTTCAATGACCTCGTACTTCCAGGGCCCTGGGACGATGGGCAGGTCCTCCTGCCGCCATCTGGCGTAGCGCGCATCGTAACTCTCCGGCGCGGCCAGTTCCACCAGATGTCCGGCGCACCAGCTCACCAGGACGTCCGCCCCCTCCAGATAGCCGGGCTTCTTCTCCCGGATGTTCAGCACCGCGGCAATGGCTTGAGCAACGCTGGGTTTTTCCGCAATAATCAACCGTTTCATGAGTTTCCTCCTTCATCTGCATAAGAAAAAGCAGACCTTGAGAGGACTGCTTCAGACTGTCAAAAAACCTTTCGGGAGGCTTGGAGGGCCCGCAGGCCCTTTAAAGTGAATTCGTATCGCCCGGCTTTGCCGGGCGGGCGGGGAGTTTGCGCCCCTTGGCGCAAACATTTCTTAAGCATCTGGCGGAAAAGGCCGCCGCAGGCGGACTTTTTCGACAAACTGAAGCAGCCCTTGAGAGGACTGCTTCTTGCGTTTGGTTCTTTTTTTCGGCATGAGCGCATGGGGCGCGGCAGCCGGTCCGTCATTCGCGCCGCTTCTCCGTCTCCGGCAAAGCTGCGGTTTCTTCCATGACATCTTCGATCAGGCGGTGAAAGTCCAGCGCGTTTTGCGGGGTAATGACGGGTTTGCCGGTACGCGCTTCCAGCGCCTGCCGCGCAATGCCTGCGACCTCGCCGCCCTTGCGGGCGACCTGCTGGTTTTCCGCAAAGGTTTCCGGCGCTTCGGCCTGGGAAATATCCTTTGTGGATGCTTCCGCCAGCATGTTGAGCACGATTTCCGTGGTGCTCATGTTGTCACGCAGGTTTTCCTTTTTGAGTCCCTTGAACCGCTTGTACTGCCGGGTGTTCATTCCCGACCATGCGCGGGTGATCTCGTCGGTGAGAATGGCATACTCGATGCCTTTTTTCACGCCGCGCGTCTGCCACTCGTCCGTCAGCTCCCGGCGCACCTGAATGGCCTGCAGGCGCTGATTGATCCATTCGCGGGAATATCCCTTGCGCAGATAGGTTTCCAGCGCGCGCTCAATGGTCAGCTCCGGGTCGATGGTTTCCTCGATGCGCTCCCGGCCCACCTGCGCCAGCCACAGCTTGAAGGGCTCGGCCTTGGGCGAGGGAATGGACTGGATGATGCGCAAAAGCTGCTCGGTATCGGCTGCGTCGGTCAGACGCATTTTGCCATCTGCCGCCGGCATTTTCAACTGGTGACAATTTGTCACCAGTTCGCTGCCTTCTTCATGTAGACGCTGCTTGAGCTTATTCCAATATTTGCGCCCCGTCTGATAATCCGGGCTGTCCGTAAGCGCGCCTACCACATCCACGATGGAGAAATACCATTCCTGGCGCTCCTCATCCCACAGGCTGCGAATGGTTCTTTGCTCAAATCGCTTGATGATGCCGTCGGTTTCATTGGGCATGTTTTCTCACCGCTTCTTCCTTTGAATTGGCTTCATTATACCGTATTTGCCCCCACCCGGCAACGGGGAGGAAGGAGGACGGCCAGCAGAGCCGTCCTCCCGAAAGCTGTCACCGGCGCTTCCTGCGCCTGTACCCATAGACGCCGATGAGTACCA
>DBFXIC010000004.1:0-11821 GCA_048455095.1 Anaeromassilibacillus sp. | reverse complement strand
TCCTGAAACTGATAAAAATGCGCGTCGAAAAGCACGTTTTTGCCCTCGGGCAAAAAGCCCTCCCAGACATCCTGACGGAACGAATCGTGAAAGACAATCATACATTGATCCGGCGAGAAGTGACGACGAATAACGGCGTAGCTGTCGCGGTAGAAGTCTTGAACGATGTCCAAAGGAATATCCCAATGCGGCTCGTTGAGCGGTTGAATGGCTCGGAGCGCTGAAAAGGGCTTGACAAATTCGCATAGGCGGTCCAATACGTCCAGCGTGGCGTGAATATAGGCGGGATCACGATGCCACTCCATCACACCAGCAATGCCTCCGTTGTCAAAGCCGTTTTGACAGCCGGGGGCACAGTGCAGGTCCAAAAGTACGCCCAGCCCATAACGCTGTGCCCAGACAAAGGCGTTTTGCACCTCCTGCATACAACCCACGTATGGCGCTGCCTGCCCAAACATCCACCATGGTACGGGCAAACGCACCGTATTGAGCCCCGTGGAGGCGATCCAGGCAAAGTCTTCCTCGGTAATAAAGGTGTCGCGGTGCCGTTGCAGTCTCTCGCGCAGCGCGGGAGTCAGGGC
Organism: Anaeromassilibacillus sp.; assembly: GCA_048455095.1. Classification (GTDB taxonomy): domain Bacteria; phylum Bacillota; class Clostridia; order Oscillospirales; family Acutalibacteraceae; genus Anaeromassilibacillus. The sequence goes on along the minus strand of DBFXIC010000004.1, from coordinate 11,240 downwards.
ACGGCTGAAGGTGGTTTCATCCACGGCATCCGTGCCGTCAAAAAGCTCAGGCTTCATCCATTTTTCCAAAACCAGCCAGCCGCCCAGGTTGACGCCGCGCAGGGTACGTTTCATGAAAGTACCTCCTTAATCCTGTTTAACTGAAAGCAAAAGCGCCGCCGTGTGCGCAGCGCACACGGCGGCAGGGAAAGCGCATTACTCCCCGCAGGCAGCAGTAACTGTCTCCTGCACGTAGGCCACCAGCTTGTCAATACCGGCGTCCGTCAGCTTCTGACGGTATTCAGCAATGGCTGCGTCCACATCGTCCACCAGCCCGACGTTGATCGGCGTGCCGTACTGCTGCACCACCTGGTTGACAGCTGCCAGCTCGGCCTGCACGTCGGCATAGTCCAGAGAAATGGCGCCGTAACGATTGGGAACGCTGATGCTGCGGATTTCATCCATGAGGGGCTCCAGGCCGCTCCACTGTGTTACGTTGGTGCGCACGAGGTCCTCGACGCGCATGCCCCAACCCGCGCCGGCAGGATCGTAGCCGGTAACCACGGAAGGGTCCTGCGAGGCGGAGGGGGTTACAAGCTGACCGTCCTCGGTCAGATCGTAGTGGTAGCCCTCGATACCGTACATATACAGATCATACAGTTCAGGATCTGTCTTGATGGCCTCCAGAATGCGCAAGGTGCGCTCGGTATTCTGAGAACTCTGCGGCACGGCAAAACCATCCTGTAGAACCGGGTTGGGTACAGAGTAGCCAGTCAGCGAGGTGAAGCACCAGTAATCAAACGCAAAGTCTGGATTGAGCTTGGAGATAGTGGTGACCAGAGAAGCTACACCCTCGGGATTTTCTACCGAGATGGCGGAGGTGCCTACCTGAATATTATCCCAGGTACCCAGAGTGGCGCTAAGGCAGTTGCTGCTCCAATAGCCGCGATCAGCCCATTCCTTGATCTTCTTGGACCATTCCACATACTCGTCGGTGAAGGGATAGGCGATCACGCTGCCAGTATCGTCGATGTCGCCCATGACAATGATGGAAGAGGTGCTGCCCGCGATGGTTTCAAAGCCGTAGTTGGCGCGGAACATATAAAGGAAAGCATCCGAGGGGTTGCCGTTGTAGGGGGTGATGCCGGGCTCGTTGGCTACGATGGCGTCCATGTAGCTTTCAAAGGTGGCGATATCGGTAATGGGCTCACAGCCGTACTTGTCGGCCAGGTCCTTGCGGTAGAAGATGCCGTAGGGAATGTAGCCATGCATGGACAGCGGCACCGCATAAATTTTACCGTCCACGGACATCTGCCCCAGAGAATCCTCATCAAAGAAAGCGTAGGTCTTGGGCATGAGGGTGGGGAAGAGCTCGGTCAGATCCTTAAAGGCGCCTACGGGAGCATAACGGTTGTAAAGCGTGGCGTTGACGTAGACCAGGTCAATCTTCTCACCGGAGGTCAGCAGGAGATTGTATTTGTTCTCCCAATCATCCCAGCCGGTGTAATTGAGTTTGATGGTGGTGTTGTATTTTTCTGAAAGAACCTTGTTGAATTCGGCCATTACCATTTCGCCATCGGCAGGGCCGGTACCGATCGCATACCAGATCAGTTCTACCGGCTGGGCAAAGGGATCTTCCTCCGCAAAGGCGGGGACCGTTGCCAGCGATGCCATCAGGCACGCCGCCAACAACAGGGATACGAGCTTTTTCATGTGGGAAATACCTCCTTTTTGATATCTCTCGCGGCCAATATACCGCTTAGAGTCACCCCTTGACAGAGCCGATCATCACGCCTTTGATGAAGTATTTTTGCACAAAGGGATAAAGCAAAATGATCGGCCCGATAACGACGACCGCCGTGGCCAGTTTCAGCGTTTCAGTGGGAGCCTGAACGCGCACGCCGGAGAAGCCTGCCGAAGCGGCGCTCTTGAGAAACTCCGCGCTGGAGAGCATTTGATATAAAAGGTATTGCAGGGGATAGAGCGCCTCGTCATTGATGTAGAGGCTGGCCAGATACCAGTCGTTCCAGTAGCCCAGGGCGATGAACAGTCCCACTGTAGCCAGTGCCGTTTTGCTTAACGGCAGGATGATACGCGCGTAGATGGTGAAGTCGCCCGCACCGTCAATTTTGGCCGCATCCAAAATGGCTGAAGGAATGGAGCGCATGAATGTACGCATGAGCATGATGTACCAGGGCGACAGCAGCGTGGGTAGAATGAGCACCAGCAGCGTATCCTTCAGAGCCAGGTAGCGCACGATGAGGATGTAGGTAGGAATGACGCCGCCGCTAAACAGCGTGGTAAAGTAGATGAAAAACGATATGCGGTTGCGGTAGGCAAAGTCCTGTCGGGTAAGCACGTAGCCGGTCATGGTTGTCAGCGTCAATGCCGCCAGCGATCCGCACGCTGTAACCGTCAGCGTGACGCCATAAGCGCGAGCAATTTTGTGGATTCCCTGAAAAATGCTTCTGTACGCATCCACGCTGTACTCGCGCGGCCAGATGGAAAACCCGTCACGAATGATAGAAGCCTCACTGGTAAACGAACCTGTAATCATCAGCCAAAAGGGTAATAGGCAAATCAGTGTGATAAGGGTAAGCAGCGTGTAGCCAATGATGTTGAAGCTGCGGGTACCTTTGTCTGGATGGATGGATGTCATCGCGAGCTCCTTTCCTGTGTCAGAACAGCGCGTAATCTTCATTGACGCGGCGTACGATGCCATTGACCGTGAGCACCAGAATGAGGCCAAATACGGACTGATATACGCCTGCGGCAGACCCCATGCCGATATCGAAATTGACGGTGAGACTGCGGTAAACGTAGGTGTCCAGAATGTCGGTGGTGGCATAAAGCAGCCCATTTTTGCCGATGAGCTGGTAGAACAGCTCAAACTGCCCCTTGAGAATTCCGCCTAAACTGAACATAATTAAAATCACCATGGTAGGTTTCAGCATGGGCCAAGTAATCAGGCGTACCTGCTGCCACTTTGTAGCGCCGTCGATTCGGGCGGCTTCGTAGTAGCCGGGATCAATGGATGCGAGGGTGGACAGATAGATGATGCTGCCATACCCCAGTCCCTTCCATACGTTAACTGCTACGATGATAGGCGGCCACACCTCTGGCCGGATATAGAAATTGCATGTTTCTAGGCCCAGCGAGCGAAGCAGAGAGTTGATAAACCCATTGTCGATATTGAACAGGTTATAGGCAAACACGCCTACTAGCACCATGGAAACAAAGTAGGGTAGAAAAATAATGGTCTGCGATGCCTTGGTAAACCATTTTTTGGTCAGGTCGTTGAAAAACAATGCGCAGATCATCTGCATCACATTGCCAACGATGATGAAGGCAATATTATAAAGGATGGTATTGCGCGTCAGACTCCACAGGATACCGCTTTTGAATAGATACTGGAAGTTGTCTAGCCCCACAAAGGGGCTTCCGAACAGGCCGCCCTGAAAGTTGAAGCGCGAAAAGGCGAAATAGATGCCAACCATGGGCAGGTAGCAGAACAGCGCAAAGAAGAACAGGGTCGGTAGAAGCATCAGCCACAATACCCACTGTTTGCGCAGACTGTGACACAGGGGATGTCTGAGGCTGCGACCGGCGCAGGATGGAGAGAGGCCTGTCATATGCAAGCCACCTTTCAACGTTATTGATGTGACCTTATCTTAGCCCGATTGAATACGTATGCACAACTGAAAAGATTTGTTTTTACTGGAATGGCGCGACGTAAATGACACTGGATAATGACGTCTGAGGTGGATAATTTCAAACAGAAAAGGCCGGAAAGGCTTTCCCCATCATGACTTTCGGGATCGAAAGCCCATAGGGGCACGGGCTTGCGGGGACGGCGATGTGTCGGTATAATGACACCGACACATCGCCGCCCGCGGCAAAATCCTTAAGTTGAAAATCGGAGGTTTCCCCATGACGAACGGCGAGCTGATTTCGCTTTTGAGAGATCTATCCACGGAAGAAAAGGTGGCCCAGCTTTGTCAAGTGGATATGAAGGAGTTTGCAGACGAGGCTGCTTCTGCCACAGGTCCAATTACGGGCAGAGGAGAACGTTTCACTCGTGCCGTTGGCAGCGTGATCTGTGGTGCAAACGCTGATCCTGAAGTTTTTGCCCGGGTTCAGGAGCGCATCCGAGCCCAATCTCCCCATGGCATACCTGCGCTGTTCATGAGCGACGTAATCCATGGCTGGCGTACCATCTTCCCCATCCCGCTGGCGCTTGGCTGTACGTTTGACCCGGAACTGGTCCGTCGTACGGCACGCGTGAGTGCCTTGGAATGCGCTGCCAGCGGTATCCACTGCACCTTTGCGCCCATGGCCGATGTGGCACGGGACCCGCGCTGGGGCCGTTGCATGGAGAGTGCTGGCGAATCGCTGCGCCTTTGCGCCGAGATGGCCGCGGCCACGGTACGAGGGTTTCAAGACACATCGCTTAAGAAGGAGAGCGCAGTAGCCTGCTGCGTGAAGCATTTTGCGGGCTATGCACTGGTGGAGGCGGGGCGGGAATACGCTGCCACGGACGTAAGCCGGATCGAGCTGTTCAACACGTATTTTCCACCCTTTCAGGCAGCTTTGGATGCAGGTTGTCGGCTGGTGATGCCTGCCTTTACCCCTGTGGACCGCGTGCCGGCGGTGATGAATGAATGGTTGCTCAAAACTGTGCTGCGCACCCGCTGGAGCTTTGACGGCGTGGTGATCTCAGACTGGGGGGCCGTTGGCGAACTCGTCACCCATGGAGTAGCACGCGACGGGCGGGAAGCAGCGTATCTGAGCCTGATGGCGGGGAACGATGTGGATATGATGAGCGGCCTGTACGCCGACGAGCTGGTTGCATTGCTAGAGGATGGCGTGGTGCCTATGGCAAGACTGGACGAGGCAGTGCTGCGTGTATTGCGACTAAAAAACGATCTGGGATTGTTTGAGCGTCCCTGCCGCAACGACTCGCGCAATGTACAGGCGCAGGTGATTGGAAATCCGTCCCATCGCACGCTTGCGCTGGAGGCTGCGCTTGAAAGCTGTGTGCTGCTGCAAAATAAGGGTGTGCTGCCGGTTGCGCCGGGGGCGCGCATCGCTCTTGTGGGTGACCATGCGGACACCGGATGCCTGCTGGGCTCTTGGGCGGCAGACGGAAAATCTGAAGAAACACCTACTTTGCGGCAATGCTTTGCGGCACATACAGAGCTGACCGAACCCAACCAAGCGGATGTAATTGTCTATGCTGTGGGCGAACAACAGGAGGATACCGGCGAAGCGGCCAGCAAAGCATCGCCTGTGCTCACATCCGAGCAGATGGACCAGCTGCATTGCCTTCATGAACTGGGCAAGCCGGTGGTACTGGTGATATTTGCGGGTCGGCCGTTGGTTTTGACGGAAACGTTGCCCCTGTGCGATGCGGCGCTGTTGGCATGGTTCCCCGGGAGCGAGGGCGCGGAGGCTGTGCGGCGGTTGGTGATGGGGGAGGAGGCTCCGTCCGGACACCTGTGTATGACGCTGCCACGCAGCATAGGACAGATTCCTATCCATCATGATGCGCTCACCACTGGACGGCCGGATTTGGGTGATCCGCACAACACCTATGTTAGCAGGTATCTGGATGAGGCTTCACAGCCGCTGTTTCCCTTTGGCTTCGGACTTAGTTACACGCGCTTTTCCATCCATGGTATCGAACTAAAGGGAAACGTGATGCGTGCGGACCAGCCACTGAATCTAACCTGTTTGGCAACCAATGAGGGCATGAGGGCAGGAGCTACGGTGGTACAGGTGTACATCGAGTGCGCACATGCACCACGCTTACATGCCGTCAGGCAACTGGCAGCTTTTCGGCGGGTACGTCTGTCGCCAGGTGAGACTGTACGCATCGATTTTACCTTGACTAAATCCTTGTTGACAGCTTGGGACAGCGAGGGTCGCGCCACAGTGTACGAGAGCGACTATCGCGTATATGTGGGTCAGGATAGCACAGCGCCGTTGGCGGGTAGCTTTACTTGGCAAAGAGACGAGAACGGGAGCTTCTAGCCAGATTGCACGAAATAAACGCACGCAGGCAGCATCGCGAAAAGAACGCTCGAAAATGCGCTTAAATCCGGGTGCTTCCGTTACCATAATAAGGCGATACCGCATACCCGCTGTTCCAGAATAGTCGGTTGCAATCCTTGCTGCTTTTCGTGTGCTTTGTTCAACATGCCCTCTCCCTGTTTTCTTTCATTTTGTTTATCCTTATATATTTGCATGCTTCTCCGTTTTTCCTTATGAAAATGACCGTCGACCTGGTTTTGTCAACGGTTTGAGCTTGCGCCCCTGGGTGCGAATATTTCTTAAGCTTCTGTCGAAAAAGGCCGCCGTAGGCGGACTTTTTCGACAATCTGAGTATGGAGGTTGACTCGGGCATGGATACGGCGGTCTGCTGACCGCGGTTTGCGTATTGATGTTTTTCTATTTTGCCCACGGCTGTTTTGGGCCTATTTGACTTCGCTTTAGCGAATGATCAATCTATCCCAAAAGATTTATATATCTGCCCGCCGGCTTTCAGCTTCCGGTAATGCTCATTGAGAGATCGCTTAATGTTGCCACCAAACCTTACGTTATAGCTGCTCATCAGGCCGTCATAGATAATTCTTCCCTCAAATGGAATGAGAACTGTTGTGACGGCCTGTGGGAGTGGCGCACCCCGGAGCATTTCTTCCCATGCCGAATAGATGCCACAGACGATATAAGCGGCATCTTCTCGATACGATGGAATGAAAATAGAGCCCGACTTCAGGTGACGAAGGATCATGAATGTATCCTCCACCGAGTTCTTCCAGCCCGAAACGGTTTTCAGTTCGGAATTGGATAATTGGTGAGGGTTTGTCTTAACATATGAATCGATCAGGCTTCGGTTCTCCCAGAGCTTTTCCCGAATTCTGAGAATAGACTCGACCGGCAGACCCTTAGGAGAACGCATGCCGTAGAGTTGACTGTCGATCCGATATTCATGGTTGACGAAATCCAGCAATGAAATCCATAGAGAATAGAAATGTTGAGCCTGTCCGGCTTCCAGAATCATACCCGTTCCTCCCGATTTTTGAGTACTGCGTTGGCTATGTTGCCACGCACAAGCCGCATAACAGCCTCTTCTTTCTTGTCATGCCGCTGTCTGGCAAATGTTTGCTCACCCCTGGAAAAGGAACAGACAGTGCGACGGTTGAGTTTATTATACAGAGAAACGCCAGAAAGCACAACATTTTTGTAGGCTTATCAAAATTCGCTTGCGGCGCAGGGCCAGCGGAGCGCAAAAGAAATACGAGAACAAGGTCAGAGCAAGGGAAAAAGCTGAAAGGGAGGCAAAGAGCGCAGCCCTCCGAGCCGACGCCATCGCAAGGGGCATATTCATCCCCGTCAGTCAGTTGCCTACGTCGGCACCCCGGAGAGCGACGGTCCAAAACCGCTCTGCAATTTGAGAAAACATCATCAGGAGGCATGAAACGCGAACAGGTTCACCTGTAACCGCGTTGGCGCCTATTGGATTCCCGAGCTGAAGCTGACGGAACAGCCTATGCATCCTATCGGGAAGTACGGACGTATGCGGCGGCGGTATTTGAAGAAATGCCGGGCCATGCTGTACAGCCACCTCATCCTGACGGAGAGGCTCTATCCGCACCTGGTTGAAACTGACGAGGCGGCAAATCGGCGGATGGAGTTGCTGATGCCAAAGCTGGCCAGGGATGCAGGCGTGACCGAGCGGCTGAAAGCCGGCGCCCCATGGTCTGGGCGGGAAGGATGAACGCATTGAAAGCTCAGGTGGAGGAAATCATCCTGCATGAGTTGATCATGGCGTAAAGTGCGAATCCCTGTAGACGTTGTCCCGAATTCGGCACGGTGAGCATCAGGTTGGATTCGGGACAGCTGATGGATAACTGGTGCCTGGCTGGACACCGTATGGTCAAGCCATGCCTGACAGCAGACTCCGTTGACAATATGGACGGCATCCCCGATGTGCCGCAACGCTTTGCCAAACATCGAAAACCTCTGATAGAGCAGCCAACGCTATGGACTGGGATCCATTTCATCCATTTTAAGTCCCGTGGCTTTAGCGCTGTTGCAAACTGATTTTATGCGCATGTTAAAATGAACGCGGGTGCGTCCGGCATCACGGGGACGGAACCCATATATCAAATGATAAAAGCGATGGCAATTCGAAGAAAAAACAATTCGCATTCTGCTGTATAACGGAAGAATTCATTTTCTTTCAAACTTTTTCCACGGGTCGTGCGTCTGATACAGTGAAGGGCTTAGACGTTGGAAAGAGAGGATTGTGTTGGATCGGAGCAAAGTATGGCCTCTATGTCAAATGGTGTGAAATTCCGTCGCGAGGCAAAAACCGACCAATCTACAACGGATAAGAGAGGAGGATCACAGGGCGAAATTCACGGTTTCAATGCTGGTTCTCACCTTGATTCTTGCCTTCGCCGACAGCGCAATGGCAGTTGATTCCGGTTTGATAGAGCCACCGGCAGTACATCGCCGTTTATGACAGGGTACAGCAACGGTCACCATAATCCATGGTTTGCTCGAAACAATGAGGATACGGGCAACATGTGGTACACATTTACCAAAATACAACCAGTCCCCTAAATGGATGTATGACAGTCCATACGAAAGAGACCGTCCGCACAATACCGGAGGTGCTATGATCGTTTTCCGAAAGCCTCTGATGGCTCAACGATACTTTTGCATGAGGCGAGAGCAGCCTTGCCCCATGCAATGCGGAACGCATCAGCGTGGAAAGGATGACAGTCTATGAAAAAGAAATTTGCCGGATTATTCATTGCAGTGTTATGCATTGCTTTTATTGTTCTCGCTTACGCAGAGGAAGAAAGCGCCCCCTGTTATACGCCCGTTTTAATGGATTGGGACGCAAAAGACGGAAAAGATCTGGAACAAAAGATTTTGGAGTATTGGAGAACAAATGCACCGGGCTGGGAGGCCGGGTTATATACGCCTCAAAAGCGTTCCATGACCTTCCGTCTTGGCGGAACAACGGAAGAACTGATCGAGGACTACAGGAATTGGGATATCGCTATTGTTTCCTCCAAAGAAGTGAATTTGCAAAAGCTGGCGGACGAAGGCGTGGTGATCAGCTGCGCTTATGATCCCAGCCTTGGTCTAAGCCTGCACCACTGGCTTCTGCCTGAAGCGGTGCAGAAAAAACTGCCCATCCACCCCCTCTATGATTATATGGTTTACTGCTATGATTATAACCCGCAAACCGACGAGGCGATCTTTCTGGTTTGTAACGAAAAGAAACGACCCGCAGGGTCTCGGGAGAGCTGGGTAATGCAGATATTGAAGAAACGCGGCCTGGATCGAACGCGCGCGTTAGAGGGTATCTGCCGTGTGAATGATTGGACACAGATGGATATTCCGCCTTGCACGGTGGATGAGCTGCTGCAAATGCAGAACGACTGGGATTGGGCCAGCCTCAGGATTGACGAAACGGACAGGCTGGAATCCCTCGACCAGGAAGGGCTTCTCTATGATTTTTCGCAAGATTCATACTGGGTCGACCGGGAGCCGGCCTGGCAGGAGCCCAAGGGGCTATTCAGCGCAGACGGCAGGATGATTGGGATTCCTTACAATCCCATCATAACTGGAGAATATGAGCCAAACACGATTCTGGTATTTATCGTAAATGCAAAAAGCGCACATTCATTGCGGGCGCTGGAGTATGCAAAGCACTTTGTGAAATCATATGAATGGGTATACAACGTTATCGAAACCGGCTGGAGCGATCCTGATATTGAAAAAAAGTATGGCGAGCACTCCATTTGCATTTACAAAGACGAGGTGGATTGGTAACTTTTCGAGACCGTCCGGACTCGCACAAAGTGCGCTTTACGGAGCTTCGTGGTTCATTTTGCCGCTTATGATCCCGAATGTGCCAACGGCGTAACGCTAGGAGGAAGAAGCACTTGAAGCATTGTTTTGGATAGAGAATATGCGCCCTGCTGGCGTTCGCCCTGACATGTTCCGCCTTTCCCAGCTTGGGGACTTATCTACCTTCCCGTCGTTGGGAATACTCTTTTTGTCGTTAGTTTCAAAAAGCTCTGCGTTGTGAAATAAAAAGCTAACCCGCCGATTGGCCTGCGGAGTGTTGCGGTACAATACATAGGTAACAGCAGCCACACAAAAGAGAACCCGACTGTGGTAAGATAGAAGTACGAACAACCAACCCACCACAGAGGAGTTCTCCATGGACAAGATGACACAGGAAGCCCACTACAAACACATGCGCATGTACAGCCCGGCACACGACCGCAGGCAGCTGGAGGTCTACCAGAGAGCGTCAAACGATCACATCATGACGTGCCCTGGCATGATGTCGCCCAATCAGCTGCTTGAGCTGTATCTCGGCGTGATGTAGCGGCCAGGGCTGTCCGGCCCTTTGTGCCGGACAGCCGCATCCCATTCTCTTCTGTCTTGCTTCAGTCAAGGTCGGGTCGTATTCGCCTGGCAAATCTCCACCCTTCCCTTGACTTTCTCTCCGGTGTTGATGTGTAACCTGTGTTTGACGCTCCTGCAATGGAGCTTTAGAAAAAAGATTCATATCATTGATTTCAATCGGGAAATGATCCTATAGATGCGCAATAACGCATATGTTATCACGGCTTTGCCTTATCCATGAAAATGATTGGACAAAATCTGCCTTGGAGGCAGGACGTCAAGCGGCCCGCGTGATGCGTCCTTTTCCGGCTGTCCGTTCCTATCCCTTCACGCCGCCTGCCGTCAATCCCTGCACAAAGAAACGCTGGCAGGTGATAAACACGATCACCACGGGAATCAGCGTCATCACCGACATGGCGAACACATAGCCCCACTGGGTGAACTGGTGTTGTCCAAAAAAGCCGGCGATGGCGATGGGGAGGGTGCGAAGCTCGTTGTCGTTGATGACGGTATTGGCCCAGGGGTATTCCTCCCAGGCGGTGAGAAAGTTGAAGATGCTCACCGACGCGATGGCCGGCGCGGCCAGCGGGAGTGAGATCCGCGTGTATACGGTCCAAACGCTGGCGCCGTCGATGTAGGTGGCCTCGGTGATCTCGTCCGGGATGCCCTCCATGAAGCCCTTGATCATGAAGGTGGAAAAGGGAATCACCCAAGCCACATAGAAGGGAATCAGCCCCCAGAGCCGGTTGACCAGGCCCAGATGCGTGGCCAGCTCAAACTGCGGCACGATCATGGTGGTGCCCGGAATGATCATGGTGAGG
>DBFXIC010000003.1:0-6836 GCA_048455095.1 Anaeromassilibacillus sp. | reverse complement strand
GCAATGGCGATGTGCTCAAGACACAGTTTGTAGCGAAGATCGGCAACGATTGTTACTACAGAGTGTATGCGGTTGGCACACCGGGCCAGAGCACGGGCGTGTATACCACGCTGGCAGGCCAGAACGCAGTGAAGCATTGCACTGTGACGATTGGCTAACCAGGCTGAGCCTGGACGCACGGCCGGTCTCGGGTTTTGTATAAGAAATAAGCCGGACGGAAAGCACACACTCCCGGTTTGTGTGAGTGATCAAAGGGAGTCACACAGGTGCGAAGGGTGCTGTGTGCCCGCGAACGACGCCGCGTGTCCTAAGCCTGGATGCACGGCCGGCCCCGGGTTTTGTGTGAAAAACAAGCCGGGCATTGGCCGGACAGAAGCACACACTCCCGGTTTGTGTGAATGATCAAAGAGAATCACGCAAGTACAAAGGGTGCTGTATGTCTGTGAACGACGCTGCGCGTCCTGAGCCTGAACGCACAACCGGCCCCGGGTTTTCTGTAGGAAATAGGCCGAATGTTGGCCGGACAGAAAGCACACCCTCCCGATTTGTGTGAGCGATCAAAGGGAATCACAGAACAGGTAAAAGATGGAGAGCATCTCCAGATAAGGGAAGCCCCCGGCCAGTGGCCGGGGGCTTCCCTGTTTCATCATCATTAGGCTGCAAGTGAAAGCAGTAAAAAAACATCCTTTTAATCTATGAGAAATATCTGGTACTCAACATTATCTAGAAGGGCGATACAGTCCCTCTCAACCAAAGATTCCGGCCACCACACGGTCAAACCCATTAAAATCCTTCTGAACCTCAATGTCCCGCACCCCCACACTGCGGAACAATTCCTCCACCGCCTGTGCCTGTCCTTCTCCGATTTCCACTGCGGCCAAGCCGCCGGGCTTCAACCGTGGAATCCAAAACCGGGCAATTGCACGGTAAAACACGAGCCCATCCTCTCCGCCGTCCAACGCTGTGTGCGGCTCATACTGTACCTCTTTTTGCAGGCCTGCAATCGTATCCGCTTCCACATAGGGGGGATTGGAAACCACTGCGTCCAGCTTTGAAAAGCGTTCTGCCGCCTCCGGGGAAAGCACATCCAGCCGCATTGGCTTCACCGATTGCGCGTTCAGCCGTCGGATGTTCTCTTCCAAATAGTGATACGCTCCCTCATAGAGTTCCGCGCAAACGACCTCTGCCTCCGGCAGCAGAGATGCAATGCCCAGCGCTACCGCGCCGCTGCCGCCGCACAGGTCAATCACTCTGGGGCGTTCTCCCTCTACACACTTTTTCCGGATGTGTTTCGCCGCCGTATATACCAGCAGTTCGGTTTCCTCGCGGGGAACCAGTACCCCTTCACCCACGCGAAGGGTAAAGTCTAAAAACGGCCACTCCCCCAGGATGTACTGCAGCGGCCTGCCCTGCGCCCGTTCGGCGCATAGGGATAGATAGCCAGCCGACTGTTCTTCATCCGCCAGCTCCGTGCCACGCATAATCAACTGCTGCCGGTCCAATCCAAACACCTTCTGAAACAGACAGATAGCATCAAAGGCAGGGGTTTCATTCCCTGCCTTTTCTAAAAGCGTCTTTCCTTTTTGGTAGGTCTGCCGCAACGTCATGCCGTTTTCTCCTCCGGCTGCTTTGTCTGTAACGGGCACTGCAGGTCGGTCCCGTCCTCTGGGATGACTGCTTTCATCGCTTCGATCGCCACTTCGATCATACTGTCGTCCGGTTCTTTCACCGTCAGGCGCTGCATCCAGAGGCCAGGGGCCGCAATGATGCGTGTGACGATGTTGTCATAGCGGCCGCAAATGCGGATCAGTTCATAGCCAATGCCCACCACCAACGGGATGCACAACAATTTAACAACCGTGCGCAAAAGGGGATTTGTGAAGGGGATAAAAAATCCGATGATTACGCCCAACAGCAGCATGATAATCATGAAACTGGTGCCGCAGCGCGGATGGAAGCGGCTGTGATGGCGTACATTTTCCACCGTCAGCTCCTCTTCGTTCTCATAACAGAAGATTGTCTTATGTTCTGCGCCATGATACTGGAACACGCGCTTAATGTCAGGCATATGTGCCACCAACGCGATGTACGCCACGAAGATGCCGATGCGCATTGCACCTTCAATCAGGGAACGCCAGTTTGCGATTCCCGGACCAAAAAGATACTGCTGGCCCAGATTGAAGAGCCACGTCGGTAGGAAGAAAAATAGCAGGATCGCCAACAGCACACCCAAAACCGATCCCACAGCCATGACGGCGTTCATCAGCTTATCGCCGAATACCTTTTCCATCCACAGGTCAAACTTGGAGGGCTCGCCCTCCAAATCTTCCATTCCGGATTTTTCCGCGGAGATGTTCAACGCCTTAAAACCCGTGGTCATCGAATCGATGAAACCCGCAATTCCGCGAAAAAGCGGAAGACGGAAGATCTTGTACTTTTTCCCTAATCCGTTGGTCTCCAACGTTTCGGAGGAGATACTGCCATCCGGCGTGCGCACGGAAATTTCTGTTTTCTTCGGTCCGCGCATCATGATCCCCTCAATCAGGGCCTGCCCACCGATGGAAGTAATGCGTTTTGTCTTTTCTCTAGCCATTCTGTTCGGATGTCCTTTCTTTGTCTGACTGCGAATTCGGCGTCTTTTCCCGGAAGGTGGGAATTCGGATTGTCACCACCGTGCCCACATTCTCGTGGCTCTCCACCTCCAGGCTGCCGGAGTGCAGCCGCATGATCTCGTCGGCGAGCGCGAGACCGATACCGGAGCCCCGGACCGTCTGGTTCGCCTTATAAAACTTCTTTTTGATATTGGGCAAATGCTCCGGTGGAATGCCGCAGCCGTTGTCACTGATGGCAACACGGATGAAATGGTTCTCTTCCGAGGCCACCACGCTGATGGTGCCGCCCTCCTCCGTGTACTTCAATGCGTTATCCAGAATATTGACAAATACCTGACGCAGGCGGTTGATATCGCCCAATACGGGAGAGAGCATGGTCGGCTCCTCATATAGCAGGTATTTCCCTTCCGATTTCGCCCGTTCACTGAACATGTAGACAGCCTCGCCCAGTTCCGCCAGGATGTCGATCTTGTCCATGGTCAGGGTCATACGGCCGCTCTGCATGCGGGAGAAGTCGAGCAGTTCTTCCACAATGCCGGAGAGCCGTTCGGATTCCCGGATAATGACGCTCATGCCTTTATCAAAGGTTTCGTCGTCTATACCGCCGCCCTGCATTGTCTCCGCCCAGCCCTTAATGGCGGTCAACGGCGTGCGCAACTCGTGGGAGACGGATGAGATGAAGTCGTTTTTCATCTTTTCCGCCGCGCCCAGTTCCACGGCCATGTCGTTGATGGTCTCGCACAGCTGGCCGATCTCGTCGTCATTCGATTTTTCAATGCGCGCTTTAAAGTCGCCCTGTGCAATTCTCCGTGCTGTGGCGCCGATCTCCTTGATTGGGGTAAGGATCGACTTCATAAAGTAGTAGCTTGAAACAGATATAAACAGGAGGATGACGCCCCCCGCGAGGATCAGAATACAGACGAGCATGCCGATCTGTTTGTCCGCCTCTTCCAGCGAGACGACATACCGCACGCCGCCGACAACGCTGCCCGCGTTGTTGTGGATCACTCGCGTGACGGCGATCACCTTTTCTCCACTGGTCAGATTTCCCGTCCACGTGCCGTAGCCATTGGAATCCGCCAGCGCCTGCTGGTAATCCGGCATGGGCTGGCTCTCGTCCGGCGCAAAGCCCACAGACGTGGTGATGATCCGCCCGTCGGCGTTGAAGACCATGAGTTCCATGCTTTCCTTATTGGGGAAATTCTCCACGTAATTTCGCGCTACCGTGATAAAATCCTGTGAGGACCGCCGGCCGTAATCGGAAAAGACGTTGGTAATCTCTCCTGCACGGCCGTTGATCGCCTGTTGGATGCCATAGTAGATATAATTTTGTATCGCAAAAGACAGGCTGAAAACCAGCGCGACGATCAAGACCAGTATAACACCAAGGCTGTTCAAAAGCCAGCGTTTTGTTATGCCCTTTACCGCCATGCGGGTTTCCCTCCTCTCTCAGCTGTTCTTCTCAGATTTATGCTTCCCACTTATAACCAAGTCCCCAAACTGTGACAATATGCTTTGGATTGCTGGGTTCATCCTCCACCTTCATGCGCAAACGGCGGATATTGACATCCACAATTTTTTCTTCTCCGTAATAGGCTTCGCCCCACACGTGCTTTAAAATGGCAGAGCGATCCAACGCCGTGCCGGGATTGGAGAAAAAGTATTCCATGATCTGGAACTCCACCTGGGTCAGCTCGATCGGCGCGCCATGCTTCATCAACGTACGGTTTCGCAGGTTCAGCGCAAATTCGCCGGAACGGATTTCCTCCTTAAAATTGTTTTCGTCGCGCATCTGCGCCAAGGCCACCCGGCGGTAAACCGCATCCACGCGCGCCACCAATTCGGAGGGGCTGAATGGCTTCGTCACATAATCGTCGGCGCCCATCATCAGGCCGCTGACCTTGTCCATCTCCTGCGTGCGCGCTGTGAGCATAATGATACCGATGGAGCCGCTCTGCTTACGCAGCTCCTTGCAGACGGCAAGGCCGTCAAATTTTCCAGGCATCATGATATCCAGAATGGCAACATCAAAGTCCTTACCTTCGCGCTCATAGACCTCCAACGCCTCTTCCCCGTTGGAAGCCTCATAAGCCTCATATCCGGCGCGTTTCAAATTGATCACCACAAACTCACGGATTGCCTGTTCATCCTCCGCTACCAATACTTTTTTCATCGCAATACAACCCTTTCGTGCTGAACTTCGGCGCGGCTATTCCGCCCCGGGCCGCCTCCCAATACGGCCTCTGTAAAATTCCTGGGAGCTTTTAATCCTGATGGATCAGTTTAAACCCATTTTTGACGTCGTTGATATTGAGTGCAAGCTCATTGTCGGGCGTAGGGATCGAAGCGGCAAACACCAGATTGTTGTCATCCAGAAGCTGGTAGTATCCGTCCGTACCCTCCTGCCGGTCCCATTTCTCCTTGGGAAACACCTGCAGCCGAAGCAGCGCGGCGCCCATTGCGCCGGAACCGCTGTTTTTATCCGCTATAACCCATTCATAAAATGTCAAGGTCCGCGTGGTGGGGTCCATCCGTGTGCTCACCTTTCCACGCCACATATCCGGCACCAGGAACGCGTAGCCGTCCGTATAATCCATCACCATGGAAGAACTGCGCACCAGCGTGCCCTCTTTTTCATCAAAGCGATGCCAGTTGGTCAGATAGGCGGTCTCATCCGGATTGCTGTCCGTCGAGTAGCCCGGCATCGGAGTGACGATTGGAATTTCGATCACTTTCCCATTCCCAATCGGCTGTGAGATGGCGCGCGTCCTGCGCAGCGTATAGTTCGCCGCCTGAGCATTGCTATCGTAAAACGGCGACTGCAGTGTGGAAGTCTCCTTATCCCAATACAGCATCTCCGTGACGAGCGTATCGGCGCTCTTACGGCCGTCGAGTACAACACCTTTTAAACCGCCCGAATCGCTGATCAGTCCTGCTGTGGCGGATGCATAACTGGTAACAGTCGTATCCATATTGGCGGAACCCACGATCTCTGGCCGATTGTCTTTGATCCGCAGCAGGCGCGCGATGGCGGGTTGCTCGCCCACCGTCACACTGGCGGTAAAAATTTCATCGCACTGGTCGTCATCAAAATCCATAACGACCATTTCCGTATATGACTGTTCCAGTTTCAGCTCGTGAATCTGCCCGTTCTCATAGTAATAGACACAGATGGTTGTGGAATTATTAAGATTGTTTCCCCAACCGATGATTGCTTCATCGTGCCCGTCGGCATTGATGTCTCCAAAGCAGATCTTGTCCACCGAGCTCGCAGGATTGTTAAAATCCCCGACCGTTGTCCAAACGTCGTCCTCCTTATGGATAAACATCACGTTGATGCCGGCATTATCCCCTTTTTTCTGGTAAAACGCGATGGCATCCTCCTGTCCGATGCTGACCAGGCTGTGCATGACAATTGCAGAA
This sequence comes from Anaeromassilibacillus sp., assembly GCA_048455095.1. Taxonomy (GTDB): domain Bacteria; phylum Bacillota; class Clostridia; order Oscillospirales; family Acutalibacteraceae; genus Anaeromassilibacillus. The sequence continues at coordinate 801 of DBFXIC010000003.1, read as the reverse complement.
CGGAACTCCCCCCGGCTGGGATACTTGAGCACCAAACTGCCGCCCGCAGCTTTTTCCAGCTCATCGTGAATCTGGGCACGCTCCCCGGTGGGACGCGGCGGACGCATCAGGGTCTGCGTATCCAGAGCCGTGAGCGAACAACCGGAGAAAATGCTGGAAATCGTCAAAGCCATGACGACCGCCAGACACCATGTGCGCAATTTATGGAACAATCCGCAGACCTCCTTTGCAAGTGATTCCGAAAATATATCACAAAATACACTGATATTTTTAATATTATACCATCTTCCTCATGGATTGAACAGTATCAAATCTGTAATTCAGCACTGTGGCTGAGGTTTATTCCTTTCTAATCTATTCATTTTTAATAGATTTCTTTTTTCCATGAACCGAACTTTCTTGCACTAAAAAAACAGCCGGGCGCATGCTAATCCGCACACGTCCGGCTGTATAAAGTTACAAAGCTTTAGCAAACAACAGTATGCCCTTGGATAAACGGCTTTGTCTTAAAAACCATTACCACACAGTGCTTCACTGGTCGCGCAACATCGTGCGCCCCTGTGGCGGTTTTCCTAGTAAGCGTGGGGAGAAATCGGGAGCTGGCCGTTTCTGTCCGGCCAACACCCGACTTATTTCCCGCAGATAATCCAGGGCCGGCTGTGCGTCCAGACTCAGGACGCGCAGAGTCGTTCGTGACTACGGCGATTTTCAGTGCAAACTTTCCTGAAATGTATTTCTCTGAAAGCCCTTGAAAATCCTTTAACCAATCGTCACTGCGCAGTGCTTCACAGCGTTCTGGCC
>DBFXIC010000002.1:0-2731 GCA_048455095.1 Anaeromassilibacillus sp. | reverse complement strand
GCCAAAAACAATGCCAAGAAATTTGTAACTGACATATGTCAAAAATACAAGGAGGTTTTTATGCCAGGACAAAATAGAACAGGTCCATTGGGGATGGGAGCAAAAACCGGCAGGAGAATGGGCTTATGCGGTGGGACTTCTAATGGAGTTGTTTCCGACAATGGACAGCTCTGCCGTGGACGCGGCAGAGGCTTTGGCCGCTGTGGAAATGGAAATAGGTTGATGACGCGTACCCCGGATATGCCGCAAAAAGAACAACTTGCCGAGCAGAAAGAGTTTTTGCAGGCTCAGCTTGCGGATGTAAACGCACGGCTTGAAAAGTTATAACAAGGCAGAGGGTGTGCGTACCGTACACCCTCATTGAAAGTGAGGTAGTTCATGGCAAGACCAAGAAAATGGAGAAAAATCTGTTGCCTGCCGGAGAATAACCGCTTTGGCCCACTAGGCGTTCAGTGTTCTTCAGCGCCTCCGGTTGTCATGACTGTTGACGAATATGAGACAGTTCGCCTGATCGATTTGGAAGGTATGACCCAAGAAGAGTGCGCCGAAAAAATGCATGTGGCCAGAACGACAATACAAAGTATTTACGCCCTGGCGAGGAATAAAATTGCCGACTCGCTGGTTAACGGCAAGGTGCTGCTCATTGACGGCGGCGATTTCAAACTATGCGATGGAGGCGGTTCCCGTTGCGGTGGAGGAGGATGCCGCAGGCACAGACATGGCGGGAACGAAACCCCCGGCAATCAGAATATATAGGAGATATTCCAATGCTAGTAGCAGTTCCAGTTGAAACAAAAGACATGAACGCGGCGGTATGCCCGTCCTTTGGGCGTGCCCCATATTTTTTGCTGTTTAATACCGAAAGCCGCCAAAGCGAGATCGTTGATAATCCCGGCGCATCCGCACAGGGTGGAGCCGGTATAAAAGCCGCGCAGGCGCTTGTGGACAGCAAGGCTGATGCGTTGTTGACTCCCCGTTGCGGCCAAAACGCCGCCGATGTGCTGCAAGCGGCCAATATTGCCCTGCACAAGTCGAATGATGGAAGTGCGGCAGTAAACATTACACTGTTTACTGAAGGCAAGTTGCCAGCACTTGAGGAAATCCATGCCGGATTCCACAAGCACGGGGCCTAGCTCTATGAAAATAGCGGTACTGAGCGGTAAGGGGGGCACAGGCAAAACCTTTACCGCTGTCAATTTAGCCGCCGTGGCTGGCCGTTCATTATATGTGGACTGTGATGTGGAAGAACCTAACGGGCATTTGTTTTTCAAGCCGAAAAATGTGGCCGAAGCAACGGTTTCCGTTCCGGTTCCGGTTGTAAACACAGCGCTTTGCACTGGCTGCCGGACCTGCGTTTCCTTCTGCAAATACAACGCTCTTGCCTTTATCGGTAACAAAGTAAAAGTGTTTGACGACATCTGCCATTCCTGCGGTGGGTGCGCTCTTCTTTGCCCAGCCAAAGCAATCACGGAAGAACCAAAAGCAATCGGGGTAATCCACCAGGGACGTTCGGGCGATGTTACGGTATGTACAGGCATGCTCAATACCGGCGAAGCCTCTGGGGTTCCGGTCATCAAGGCCGTTTTGGATAACCTTGCGGCTGCACCAGAAGAAACAGTCATTATTGACTGCCCGCCCGGAAGCGCCTGCGTTGTCATGGAAAGCATAAAAGACGCCGATTTTTGTCTGCTTGTAGCCGAACCGACTGTTTTTGGAGAACATAACCTGCGCATGGTGCATGAGCTTGTAACCTTGTTTCAAAAGCCGCATGCCGTGCTGCTGAATAAATGCTTGCCGGATGATGCAAACCCGTCTGAAGCCTTTTGCCGCGAAAATGGCGTGCCTATTCTTGGGGCAATCCCTTTTGCCCAGGACTTGGCTGCTCTGAATGCCGAAGCAAAAATTGCGGTCAGGGAGTCGGAAAAGTACCGGGCTATCTTTTCAGGCCTGTTGGAAGACATCAGGCAGCAAGGAGGAACGGCATGAAACAACTGCTTATCCTCAGCGGCAAAGGCGGTACAGGCAAGACGACTGTTGCTGCTGCATTCATCAAACTGGCCCAGGCCAAAGCCTGCGCCGATTGTGATGTGGACGCGCCCAATCTGCATTTTGCCCTGAATAAAGGCGCTCCGTCAGAACAAACGCCTTTTTATGGATTGGACACTGCCTGTATAGACCAAGGCAAATGCGTTCAGTGTGGCCTATGCCTGCGCCACTGCCGCTTTGGGGCAATAGCTCATAGAGACGGCGGCTATACAATTGATACACCTGCCTGTGAAGGCTGCGGCGTCTGTGAGGCTGTATGCCCACAAAAAGCGGTCAGTCTTGTTCCTGACCCTGCCGGAGAAATGATGCTGTATTCAGATGCAAAATCCACATTTTCTACCGCCAAACTGACAATGGGAAAAGGCAACTCTGGCATGCTGGTCACAGAAGTAAAAAAGCGTATGCGAGAGAATGCGCTGCCTGCAACACCTGTTGCCGTAATTGATGGTTCCCCCGGCATAGGCTGCCCGGTCATCGCTTCGCTAAACGGAGTAGACATGGTTCTCATCGTCGCAGAGCCATCGTTATCGGGCATCAGTGATATGGAGCGCATTGTTAAAACAGCGGGTAAATTTGGCGTAGGCATGGCTGTCTGCGTCAACAAGCACGATATGAGTGAAGCAAATACGCAAGCAATAGAAGTCTTTTGCAAGGAAAACAGCATCCCGTTTATTGGGAAAATCCC
>DBFXIC010000001.1:0-5534 GCA_048455095.1 Anaeromassilibacillus sp. | reverse complement strand
CGTGAAGGCCATTCCTCGCGCACCGGGTCTTCCTGTGCGCCGGCTTCTACTTTCGCCCGGTCAATGGCCTGTTCGAAAAGCTGAAAGTAGTTTTGAGCATTGGATGCGCCTTGCGAAACGTACTGAGAGATCTCGAAGGCGATTTTCCACGCGAGGGCATCGGCAAACGCCTCGCTGACAGCCATTTCCCGATCATTGCTCACGTACCTGAGCGCGAGGCTGTCCGCGTCGGTATAAATTTCCTGACCGACAATGCTGTAACGAGGCCCTGAATGCCGATATGCCCATGACGGTACCTCACCAGAGTTACCATGCCTCCTTACATCCAGAACGCGCATACAGTCGCCGGGAAGATGATACGCATATCGGTAGCCAAAAGGTGGGGCATCAGCGGACTGAGCCAGCACCGCGTACCGAAGCGCGAAAGGCCAAGGATACAGAGAAAGGCAGAATTCAAGGCTCCGGTCATAGGCCGCTTCCGCAACCTGCGCTTCGGGGGTATCCTGAAACGTCAGATTCACGCCCTGCGCCCCGACGCGCATCAGTGCCGTATTGATGATCGTTGTACGATTCTGGCTCATACGATACCCAACTTTGTTTCTAGTGCTGCAAGTCGGGCCTCAATACGATCTGCACGGCTGCGCTGATAGGCCGCTTCGAGACAAAGAGCTTCGGAGTAGCGGATACCATAGCGGTTCCCTGCCTTGACCATGAGCTTTTTCTCCGTATGCGTGACCGGAGCCTGAACCTCGTTCCCTTCGTCATCGTATACGGCGGGAGAATCCTCAACTTCTACATTCTCGTATTCATCTTCCCATTCATCGTAACACAGCAGGCCGTACCGTGTTGCGTCCAACCCCTGCGCCTCGAACGCCTCCACCACCTGCTGCGCAATGATACCACTGTGTAAACGGGCAGCGTCGCCCTTCTTGTCCACTGAGTCCTTGAAAAGAAACTGGCGGAATGACACGTCTCCCCATGCGTCCAAAACGGCATCCGGGTACGCCTCGACAGACAGCTTCTCGCGGGCATCGCTGGTATTGATGGTATCAGTTCCAGCATACAGCTGAGAAAATCTCTGGGAAGGGCTACCAAGCCTAAAGGTATTGTCTTTAGTTGGAAAAATTCCTGTACTAGAGATACTCAGTTGTTTAGCTTTAGCCGCATACAGTACGAGAGTACCAGGATATGTTTCATCTTCCCCTATACCAGTTATACCACCGCCGCATAGCAACATAAATCCAGCAGAACCATTAGCAGAGGAATACCTCAGTATCTTATCATAGAATGTTTCATATATACTTTTATCGTTTACATATATAAGTCGTCTAGCACTATTACTCGGCTTTATAAGAGTTTCGTATGGCTCCAACGATCTATTATCAGTGATAATTCGTACAGTGTTTCTACATACTTCAGTCATTGAACCTGTTTTTGAGATACCCGACGCATCAATACCGGTTGTGTAATCACCTGCAAAAGACCCATCTTTTTCATAGAACCCAACAGTCAACTTTATATTGCGAATACTGGCACCATAAGGTGCATCGCTTCCGGTATAGTAATACCTTACTATAGGACCATTCACTTCTGCGACAGAGGTATCATTTACCCAAAGCCCACCATCTATCTTGAGAGTGTCCGTGTACATGTCGACATGCCCATTATCAAAATATGTGTCGTACATGTAGTTTGGATATATAGAATGATTTTCGATGATTGTTGCATCTATACGCTTTACACCATCATATCCACCATCCCAAGGATGACACCCCACAAAAATATTATTAGCGGCATTTTCAGTAAATTTTATACAACAACCACATGCCCCAATATCAGCATGAAATACCTTTGAGTCTATACCATCAACGAGTATTCCTACTGCGGTTCTCGAAGCATCGTCGTTGTACCCATTATCTCCTTGATCCCACTGTTTTATTAGCGGATTCATAATCAGTGTATTTCCACCCTTCCACGATACTCCGTAGTCCTTCTGGTGCCAAATAGTGCATCCGGGAAGCAGTGTAGAATCTGCCAGATAAAAGTATACACCTGCGCATTTATGGTTGCAGTCGAGCTTGCCTATCCAAAGTTTAGCTCTTAACGGATAAATATAGAATGCAGGATAAAACCCTGAACCAGCAGGAAGCTCATATGCGCCTTCATTAGACCAAGAGTCCAATACAGTAACGGCAGATAACTTGACTTCTTGATCTCCCTGCATAGGATTGCCTCGCATTATTATCTGTCGAGAAATTCCATAATTTCCACTACCTATTACTGGTACTGGCTTACCAGCAGATGCCAAAGTAGCCGCATAGTTTATAGCGTTCTGAATTGCCTCCGTATCATCGGTCACGCCGTCGCCCTTGGCTCCAAAGTCTTTCACGTTGATGATGTCTGCGAAGCGGTCGGATATGCTGCGCGGCGTAGTCGTCCCGTCCGCAACCACCATCGTAGCACCTGTCGTATTGCCCGCAAAAATAAGTCCGGCGAGAATCTGATCCCGTGCATGAAAAATAGCTTCAAGAAGCTGTTCCGGTGTCATCCCGCTGGTCACGCCGACTTTTATACAGCGCGACAGCGTATCACTGAGTTGCTGGATCATCTGAACTTGTCGATCAAGTTCATCTTCCAAAGATTCGGTATCGACTTCTGCGGTATGATACAGATCCAGCTCTTGTGTTTCCGGTATATTCGAGATGACTGCCAACGTTGCGCCGACAGGAACGCGTCCAGAAACTAGAGTTACTACTCCGCCGTTTCCCGCACTATTGATCCTCACGCTGTAGTCTGGTCCCCGACTCAAAGTGTGCTCTTTTCTGCCTTCATGCTCGACAGACCAAATCACAAGAACATCGTTTTGTTCATAAATAGGGAATGGAACTCCGTATTCAAGAACGCCCGCAGTTACAGTATATTTTTTGACCGTCTGTTTTCTCGTAATCATGGCTGTCTCGGAAATGGCAATGAATGAAGAAGTGAAGGGGGCATGAGCCCCCTGCACTTATCGGGCAAGGTAAGACAGGAACACGTCGACCTTTCCGGTTGCCGCGCCGTCAGTCGTCAGTTTGATCTTGGCGTACCGCTGCATATCCGGAAGCACCAGCTTTCCGATGATGTCGCCGTCAGCAAAAGCGGTTGCAGCACTAGCCCCCCCGCTCACGCTCATTTCGGGGGCCCCGGGGATGTCGGCAAAAGAGCCGTCTTCCGTATCCGCCCCCTGAATCGTCACGGTAAGCTTTTTCGTGGAGGGGATGCTCACAGCACCTTTCGCGGCGATGGTCACGGCAAGCGCCCCGTGATGCTGGCCTACAGCCAGAGGCGTGTCGCACACCGTGCTTGTTGTTGAGGGAATGGTCACGTCTTTGCCGAAATACTGATCATGCCAGCGATTTTCAGAACCGAATTCAAAAGCCATATGTTTTCCTCTTACGCCACGGCGGTTTCAGTGCCGTCAGGCAGGTTGTAGGAGCCGATGATCTTGATGCCGTTGATCGCACCGATAATAGTCTGAATGCTATTATCTCCGTTGACGTACATGATGTCAGCCTGCTTAATTGCGCTGAATGTCTTCTGCACGATCTTGTGGTGCCCGAAGATGTATGTATTCGTCGCCGTTCCACGTACAGAAGCAATGGCATCCTCGATCTGGCTCAACGTGGGCAGATTTGCGGAATCAACATTGACAATAGCGTGAACGGCACGAGCCGGATTGAGCAACTGCCAACCGAAACGCCCGCGGTACTCAACGCCGTAGCCGGATACGCCGGGTTGACTGCGCAAATGGTAAAGAGCGCCACCATTAAGCGGTTCAGGATTGAGCAAACGTCCTTGATTGAATTGCGTAGGGTCATAGATGCCGATGTTGTTTTCCTGATCGAAACGAACAATCAGGATGGTATAGGCATTCGCCGTTGCACCGCATTTGGTGATCAACTTGTTCTTGAGTGCCGCCTTGCGCCAGTAATCACGCCAGATCGCCAGCTCCGTATCCATGCCAGCCTGTTTGTAAAAGGCATTCTCACGGCGGGAGAAGTAATTCGCGGCCCCTCCGAATTGCGCAGCCTTATCCTTGCTGACTTCCACCTCCCCGCCGAGCAGATTGACGTTGGTTTGCCGGAGCTGCGTTTCCGCTTTCATGGACGGAAGAGGCGCGCCCAAGTCAGTGAAGCTTGCGCCTTGGATGGAATCCAAAACCTCTTCCACGTTCCAGAGGCCGTGTGTCGCCGGAATCCATTTCAGCATCTTGAGAATAGGTGCTTCTTCGGTGAGGAAGTCCACCAGTTCCGGGCGCTTCTTTGCCTTGTCGAGTGCGATTTCATGAAGTGTTTGTGCCACTGCCATAACTTACCCCTTGAACATGTCCTTGTATGTGTCTTTCGCGCTTTCAGCCGTATCGGGGGCGGGCGCACCGCTTCCGCCGGAAAGCGTATCCTCGGAAAGCAGCTTTCCGATTTCATAGAACGCCCGGACGAAAACCGGATCGTTCGCCATGCCGTGCCCGGATACGGTGCCGGACAATTCCCCGCCCATACGCCGATCCAGCGCCGTGAACGCTTTCAGGGCGGCGCCGCGATTTTCATCGAACCGATTGCCCCACGTTTCGCGCAACGTATTCGTCCCATCTTCGATGAGCTTGTCCCTGATTTCCTTGTCCGCGCCGAGTTGCCAGTCGAGCAAAGCCTGAGCCTGCCCCGGCGTGATGCCCTGTTTGACGCAGAAGTCACGGAAACCAGCCTCGACGCCCTCGTCGACTTTCCCCTTGAAGCTTTCCGGATATTTGAGCTCGATGTCTTCGGCTTTTTCGGCGGGCTTGTAGCCAAGGCCGCGCTCAAGCGCCTTCATTGCGTCATCGGCGCTTTCGACGTCTTTCAGCTTGTCCGCCCATCCTTCCGGCAGGCTGGCTCGCCAATCGGAAGGCTGCACAGTTTCCTGCGTACCAGCCGGAGTACTGGCCGGAGCTTCCGAAGCCGAGCCGCCATTGTCGGAAGGCGCATCGACCACGCCCGTAGGTTCTTGAACTTGTTCCTGTCCGCCAACGATAGGATCATCCATCTGTAATCCTCCTAAATATTTTTCAATGCCAACATTAACCGGACGTAGGCATTGGGATTTGCTTTTGCGATCCGGTCGAGAATTTGATCCGCCATGTTGCGCATCCGCATGTCGTTCTCTGTCACCATCACCCGATTTGCGCCCATTTCATCGAGCAGCCCGAGGAACACCCGAAACGCAACCTCACTCTGCATCATCTCGAACCATTCCCGGCGCTCCTGCTCATCCTGCGCCATCCGTTCGTATTCCGCCTCTTCACTCATCTGCATTGTCATTGCATAGCCCCCTGTTCAGCACCCAAGACAGCCCCGGCTACCGTGCCCTGCGTCTTGACGTTTCCAAGTTTCGCCGCCTGTTCAGCTTCCATCATTGCGGCGGCCTGCGCCTGTTGGGCCGCCTGCGCTTCCGCCCGCTGTTGCCTGATTGCCGCAACGGTTTCGTCAGACCTGATGATCGATGCCGGAACGCCCATGCGC